>JBAXJB010000025.1:0-22711 GCA_037138055.1 Alphaproteobacteria bacterium
AGAGATTTTTAATAAAAATTTAGGTCCCGTTGCACTTCAAACTTGAATGTGGCATTTTCTTATTATTACTATAATCAATCGGTAAAAATAATCTCCCTCTAGCTAAAAATTCCTGCTTTTGCTTCACTTAAGGTAATGAAATAAAAAAGAGCACGTATTTGCGGACATTTTTTTTGCTATTTTTTCTATTAGTTGGCTGTAGAGAAATGGTTAACCATCACTCCATAATGCCTAGAGTTGATAAAACAGAAGCAAAAGAACTTGCTCAGCCAGCTAATTTTGCACCTCAGACGCTATCAACAAAGAAAAGCTTGCAGCAAAAAGAGGAACCCAAGCTACCTAAGATAATGTATCAATTGGTTAGCATTTCTGTTTCTGAAAATATTTCATTAAAAAATGTGTTTATTGAATTGGCCAGACAAGCTGAGATTGATTTACAACTAGATCATACCATTGATGCAAAAATTATTTTTACCGCTCAAAAACGTCCATTTATAGATGTTATAAAATCAATGTGTGAAATGGCAAATTTAAGATATGACGTTTTAGGAAATGCCATTCGCATTGAACGTGACACGCCCTATTCACAAAATTATAACGTACAGTTTTTAAACTTATCTCGAACAAGCGAAGATCAATTAGCTGTAGCGTCTGATGTATTTTCAAGTGTTGGGCCATCAAAAAGCAATATGAACGACAACGTTTCAAAGAGCGCTTTAAAAGCCACGACCAAAAATGATTTTTGGGAGGAACTCGAGCAAAATCTAAAAACGATTTTGGTATCAGGAAACGAAAAAGGTACATATTCAATGCACCGCCAAGCGGGGTTGATTGCATTACACGCGACACGAAAACAGCATCAACAAGTTCAGTTGTATTTGGAGAAATTACGCCATGTAGCATGCTGCCAGGTGTTAATTGAAGCAAAAATTATTGAAGTGACTCTTAAAGATGAATACAGGAGCGGAATCAATTGGCAAACATTGGGCACAAAAGGTGATTTAGAAATTACCGCTAATTTCGGCGAAATGGCCAGAAAAGGTGCATTTTTAGACCCAGGAGCTTCTCAAACAGATATGGTCAGTTTTGGCGCAAAGGGGTCTAAGTTTTCCGCAATAGCAAATACGCTGCAGGAATTTGGATTGGTAAGAACCTTATCAAGTCCACGTCTCACTGTTATGAATAATCAAGCGGCTATTCTAAAGGTTGCGCAAAATAAAGTGTATTTCAGGCTTAACTACGACAAAATGTATAATTCACAAAACAATGCGCAAAGCACCACCGTTTCAAGCGATATTCAGACAGTTCCAATCGGCTTGCTAATGATGGTGCAGCCATCAATTGACCCCGAAACTGGAGAGATTATATTATTTTTAAGGCCAAGCATTTCACGCTTAACTCAATCTGTAGCAGACCCTGCAATTGATATTGCTTACAATGCAGGAAATACAACCGGCAGTGTAACCAAAGCACCTGTTCAGTCAATGATTCCAGTAGTTGAAGTGCGAGAAATTGATTCAGTATTAAGACTAAGTAATAAAGAAATGGCCGTTCTGGGTGGATTAATGGAAGTACGCTCATCTGAACATAAGCAAGGATTACCAGGACTAGATGAGGTCCCAATACTACGCGATTTAACCGGCAGTTTAACCGAAGGTGATACAATTGTAGAACTGGTCATTGTTTTAAAAGCAACAATTATGGATAATGGTGCCGCACCAGATGGCGCTGACCACCGATTAATGGATAAATACACTACAGACCCGCGACCTTTGAAATGAAAATTATAAATAATCCACCGACATTTAAGGCTGTTTTTTTTGACTGGGATAATACCTTAGTTGACACTTGGCCAATTCTCTTTAAAGCCACAAATGTTACATTAAAGCACTTTGGATTATCTGAAGTAAGCATGGAAGAAGTAAAAATTAGAGCTAGGCTTTCTTCCCGTGAAAGCTTTCCGAAGATATTTGGTGACAATTGGAAAGAAGCTTTGGCCGTTTTCTATCAAGCAATTCACGAAAATAAAAATGATATAAAATTGTACAAAGGAACAATGCCTTTGCTGCAATCACTAAAAAATTCTGGGCATATAATAGCCATTATTAGCAACAAAAAAGGTGACTTGCTACGCGAAGAAATCAAACAGTTTGAAGTGCCAACTGACTTGACTCTTGGTTCAGGAGACACTCCTTTTGATAAGCCTCACCCAGAGATGGGACTGATTGCTCTAAAGCAATTAAACTTACAACCAAGTGAAGTTGTGTACGTTGGTGACAGCATTACTGACTGGTTGTTTGCTAAGAATCTAAACATGGCCGCTATCGCCATAGGTAGTGATCCTTATGATGGAAAATTACTTGCACGATTTAATTCGATTGATGAGTCAATTGAAAAAACGATTGATCGTTTCGGCTTGAGAAAGTACCATAAAGGTTCAAATATTTAACAATGGGAAGGTATCATGATTAATCAAAAATACACACCGTCTTCCATTGTCGTGGTCGTGACTGTGGCGGTCTAACCGCCCTGATTCAATTTTTCCTCATTATTTTTTATATTTTTTTCAGGAGTTACAGCCATGCACCCATCAATTTTTATTCTTGGTTTTTCGATATTTGCTATGTTTTTTGGTTCAGGAAATCTTGTTTTTCCAATGCAAATTGGAAGCTCATGCCTCAACCATTGGGAAATTGGTTTTTTAGGTTTGTTGATCAGCGGAATACTTATCCCATTTGCCGGAGTATTTGCAATTAAGCGTTATCAAGGCTCATATGATCGGTTTTTCAAGGAGCTTGGTTTTGGCGCAAACGTTATCATCCCTTTAATTTTATTGTCTCTTTTAGGTGCGTTTGGCATTGTTCCACGTTGCATAACCGTTGCATTTGGTGGATTTCATGTGCTTGAACCAAGCATACCATTGTGGACATTTTCACTTGGTTTCACTTTAATTTGTTTTTTAACAGGCCTAAAAGATACACGCATGTTAAACATTATTGGCAAATTCATGACCCCGGTTAAGCTTGGCACACTTGCTTTAATTATAATTACTGGAATTATAGGCGCACCATTTTTACCCAGCTCTACGCACACATACGAAAGTGCTTTCGAACTTGGATTGTCTCAAGGCTATCAAACTATGGATTTAATTGCTGGATTTTTCTTTTCTGCTCTTATCTTTAATCATGTACAACAACAATGTAAATCAACTACTGATCCTAAAATTATTTTTTGGATATCAGCGAAAGCAAGCTTGATAGGAGCGTCTGTTATTGCACTGGCATATGGTGGACTGGTTTATTTAGGAGCTTCTTACGCTAGCGTTATACAAGCCGTACAACCAACAGAAATGTTGCCGACTCTAACAAAACATCTTCTTGGCAGTTACTCTACAATAGTTATTGCTTTCGCAATGGGCTTTTCATGTCTTACAACTGCAACAGCATTGAACAATTTGTATGCTAGTTTTTTACACAAGCTATTCAAACTACCGGATAACCATTTTTATTATGTATTAGCCGCTACAAGTTTTATTTCTTTTTCCTTATCATTGTTAGATTTCAAAGGGATTTCTGCATTCTTAACTCCAATTTTGGATGTTATTTATCCAGGACTAATCATTTTCACTGTTGCATCGTTGATTCATCCCCACCCGCACATTTTAAAACGCGTAACATTTTATGGAATTACTGTAGCGATGATCATTTTTAAATTAATTTAGCATGATCCAATCTTGATTCTTTTTTGCCAACAAAGTACATTACGGTAACGATTAATAAATTTTGTGAAATATTATGTTGTCTCGTCTTCTTGGTTACCTATCTGCTGACATGGCTATTGATCTGGGAACTGCAAACACTTTGGTGTATGTTAAAGGTCGAGGAATAGTTTTAAATGAACCCTCTGTCGTTGCTATAGCTAGTCGTAACGGACGTCAGCAAGTTTTAGCTGTCGGTGAAGAAGCAAAAATGATGGTTGGCCGCACGCCCGGAGGCATTCAGGCAATCCGCCCATTGCGTGATGGAGTTATTGCCGATTTTGAAATTGCACAAGAAATGATTAAGCATTTTATTCGAAAAGTGCATAATCGTCGCAGTTTTGCAGCACCGCAAATTATCATTTGCGTTCCTTCAGGATCAACTCCAGTTGAACGTCGTGCCATTCAAGACGCTGCGGAAAGCGCAGGCGGACGTCGAGTATATTTAATTGAAGAACCAATGGCAGCTGCTATTGGGGCAGGAATGCCAGTCACAGAGCCTACTGGCTCTATGATTGTGGATATTGGTGGAGGGACCACTGAAGTAGCCGTGCTATCTTTAGGTGGTATTGTATACGCAACATCGGTTCGTGCTGGCGGAGATAAAATGGACGAATCCATCATTAACTATATTCGTCGCACACATAATCTCTTAATTGGTGAAGCAACAGCAGAAAAAATTAAGAAGAAAATTGGCTCAGCTCTTGTAATGCCTAATAGTGAAGAGACTGTCCTTTCTATCAAAGGACGTAGCTTAATTAACGGCATTCCAAAGGAAATTGAGGTCAGCCAAAAACAGATAGCTGAAGCTTTGACAGAAGTTGTTGCGGCAATAGCAGAAGGTGTAAAAACAGCACTTGAATGCACAGCCCCTGAATTATCGGCGGATATTGTTGATCGTGGAATTGTAATGACAGGCGGCGGAGCTCTTTTAAGAAATCTTGACAAAGTTATAGCAAATGCAACCGGTGTTCCTGTTTTTGTTGCTGAAAATCCATTAAACTGTGTGGTCCTTGGAACTGGTCGTGCGCTTGAAGAAATGGAAGCATTACGTACCGTTTTAGTAAACTCTTACTAATTGATGTGGCATCGTGCGCCGGATTTTAATCCTATTTTGCGCGGCATCTGTTTTATATTTGAGCGTAAGTTATTGGTATTTTCCAAATAGTCCTTACGCTCACTATTCACTTCAAAATTTGTCATCACCGCTACTTCGTTCAATAGGCACATCAAATCGTTTTTTTGGAAGCATACCTCGTATTTTCAACGATATTCATTATTGGTTTTCATCTCGCACATATTTGCACAACCAGCTTAAAAAATTAGAACAGCTTGAAGATGAGCTCCGACAAACAAAACTGGATTTGGTGATATCAAAAAAACTTATCGACCAGCTTGAACCATTAACAAATTTCAAAACCCCCAATCTCTTTAAGAGCACCACTGTTCGCGTTTATGGTTCACCCATTGGTTTCTATGATGCTCAGCTCATTACCTCTTCTTCTACTAATATAGTTATGAAAAAAGACGATATTGCAGTGAGTGAGAAAGGCTTAGTGGGCCGAGTTGTTGAAGCATCCAGTCGTATTCTTCGTATTATGCTCATAACGGATATGGCATCACGAGTCCCTATTAAAATTCTTGAAACTGGTGAAAATGCCATAGCTGTTGGAAACGGCACTTCTATCATGTCATTGGAACATTTACAAAGCAGAGAGATGATAACAAATAGCTACAAACGCCCTACAGAGGTGGGAGATATCCTTGTCACTTCAGGTGTTGGAGGCATTTTTCCACCCGACATTATGGTGGGAATTGTAACTGCTATAAAAGATGAGGAAATCTCTGTAAAGCCATTTGTATCATTTCATACACTTGAAATAGTAAGAATATTATATGACCACCTGGCAGCTTAAACTCACCACATTCTTATGGCGGTTCATCTTTTTTGCATGCTGCAACGTTTTCGATGCATTTATCCTTTTCCAAGGCACAGGATTACGCTTACAAACGGCATTGATAGTTCTGTATCGCTGGGTACTGTATACTCCCCGTTCTGGAGATTTTTTAATTTTAATAGTCTTTGGTTTTTTTTGGGATGCTATCTACCACTTACCTTTTGGATTTCACAGCTTTTTGATACTTGCTACGAGCATTGTGCTCTATACGCAAAAACGTTACCTTCAAGTCTGTCATCAATACATGCGATGGCTTGTTTTTTTAGGAGTACTGATTTTGGTCAATCAGGTTGAATATGCACTACACTTATTATTAGGCCAACAAATTGTTTTTTCGTTTATGCTTGCTTTAAGCATGCTTATAACTTTTTCCTTGTATCCCTTTGTCTTTAAGTTTTTGCAGCACTATGATAGATGAGTCCTTTAGTCATGTTTTTAAACGCAGAAGCTTTCTTTTAGGCTTAGGTAAGGGCATACTTTTGACTGGGTTGCTTGGAAGACTGATTCATTTACAGATTTTCAATCGAGATTACTATAGAACACTCGCTGATCGTAATCGTATTCAAACTCGTCTCATTGCGCCGCCTAGAGGACAAATTATTGATAATACTGGAAAAGTCTTAGCAATTAATCAAAATGTTTATCGCTGTTTGATGACTCCTGATGCAAATATAAATGTTGAAACTGAGATTAGCATTTTGCAATCTCTGTTAAATTTAAGCACAGAACATACAAAAGAACTGAAAAAGCAGCTTACTCAGCAATCAAAAATTGCATCCATCGTTAAAGAAAGCCTTACCTGGGAAGAGATGGCAGCACTTCAATTAAAGCTTCCTGATTTACCAGGATTACTCATAGAAAAATCTCAAATAAGACAATACATGTATCCAGAAATTTTATGTCATACAATTGGGTATGTAGCACAAGCTTCCCAAAAAGATTTAGATGAATATAACGTTGAACCCATTCCCGGACTACGCATAGGAAAAAGCGGTTTAGAAAAAACATATCAAAATACTCTTAATGGAAAACCAGGAATGCAGCGCGTGGAAGTCAATGCAAGGCGACGTATTGTCCGAATTATTGATCACACCTCGCCAAAAATTGGACAAGATTTGCACACAACTATAAATATTGCACTTCAAGAGAAAATCATTGAAATTCTAGAGCCTTATCGAAATGCCAACGTAGTCGTTATGGATGTTCATACAGGCGCTATAAGAGCTATGGTTTCCAAGCCTGGGTATGATAGTAATCTTTTTGTGTCAGGCATTAAAAAAGATGATTGGAAAAATCTTTTAACTCACGAAGATAAGCCTCTTATTAACAAAGCTCTTGCTGGACAATATCCCCCTGGATCAATTTTTAAAATGATAGTAGCTTTAGCTGCCCTAAATGAAGGTATTGTCGATCAAGAAAGTCATATACATTGCCCTGGACACTATAATCTAGGAAGCAATCGTATTCATTGCTGGACGTGGAAGAATGGAGGTCATGGGATAGTTAACCTGGAGAGAGCCATTGCGGAATCATGTGACGTCTATTTTTATCATTTAGCTTTAAAAATTGGCTCCTTAAAAATGGTTGAAATGGCTTCCCGTTTTGAACTCGGTCAACTAACAGGTATTGAACTAAGTGGTGAAAAAAAAGGATTAATTCCAAGTCCTGAATGGGCAAAGTTTCGCAAAGGATTTTTTAAACAAAAAGGGCAAGCCTTAAATATTTCAATTGGACAAGGAGTCGTTCTTTCCACACCATTACAAATGGCACGAATGATTGCCATGCTGGTCAACGGAGGGAAAATTATCACTCCTCATTTAGTAAAAACTGATGTCATTCATCCAGAAAAATTTGTTGAGGGAATTGAGCCTCATTGGCTGGAGTGGATCCAACAAGCGATGAACAAAGTTGTTAATGACCCGAAAGGCACAGCTCATAGAGCAAATCCAAATTTAAATGATTGGAGCTTTGGAGGCAAATCAGGAAGTGCTCAAGTTTGTCGCATTACAATGCAACAACGTGCTGATGGAACTTATAAAGATTTACCCTACCATTTAAAAGACCATGCTATTTTTGTTGGTTATGCACCTATAGAAAAACCACAACACGCTGTAAGTGTTGTGATTGAACATGGTGTAAGTGGTGGTGGGGTTGCAGGTCCTGTAGCAGGTCAAATTTTGCAAGCAGCAAGACACCTATATGTTTGATATTAGGCGCCTATTTCATGTAAACCGCACTGTTCTAGGCGTAATTATAGCCATTGTTTTTATAGGGCTTGTCACCTTGTTTTCAGCGGCAAATGGCAGCATACATCCTTGGGTTATAAAACAGCTTTTAAGATTTTTACTGGGGTTAATTATTTTCGGCGTAATCGTAGCAAGCGATTCTAGATGGTGGTCACAACATGCTTATTCAATTTATGCCGTTGTTTTGGTCATGCTTATACTGGTTGAGCTTATGGGATTTGTGGGCATGGGTGCTCAACGATGGCTTGATTTGTATATATTTAACCTACAGCCTTCTGAGCTTATGCGTGTAGCTCTTATTTTGGCATTAGCTCGCTATTTTAGTTTCTTAGAAGCAGATGAAGTTCAGCGATTTAAAAATTTAATTCTTCCATTGATGCTAATCTGCGTTCCAATGCTTTTAGCTATGCGGCAGCCTGACCTCGGCACGGCAATACTATTACTAAGCTCTGGACTTGCTATATTTTTTGTAAGTGGTGTGCCCTGGTGGTTTTTCACTGCAGGATTTGTAACTGTAATTTGTGCTGTGCCCATTTTATGGAATTTTTTATACGATTATCAAAAAAAGAGAATCCTTGTGTTTTTAAATCCGGAAAGCGATCCTACACATGCTGGATATCATATTTCACAATCAAAAATCGCCTTAGGATCAGGAGGGTTTACTGGAAAAGGCTGGCTTAAGGGCACGCAAAGTCATTTGAATTTTTTACCTGAAAAGCAGACGGATTTTATTTTCACGATGTTTGCCGAAGAATTTGGCCTGATAGGCTGTTTAATTGTTATTAGTTTGTTTTGCATATTGTTTTTTTGGGGTTACACAGTTGCTGATCATACAAGATCAAAATTTGGAAAGTTAGTAGCGATTGGAATAACCACAACTTTATTTTTGTATGTATTCATTAACATTGCTATGGTCATGGGACTTTTGCCTGTTGTGGGCGTACCCTTACCGTTTATGTCATACGGAGGAACAGCCATGATAACCTTAATGCTTAGCATGGGATTATTATCTAGCATTGCAATTCCTAGAGTCAGGAAAGGCATAAGGTCATGAGCCTAGATATTATCGATCTAAAGGAATTTTATAGGTCTCCCTTGTCAAAAATAGTAATTGATACTATCCAAAAAATGCTAAAGAGATTGCGACAAGCAGATAATAGAACTTTGTTTGTAGGATTTGGCGCTCCTTTTGCTAACCAAACTCAAAATGAAATCCTACTAATGCAAGCGCATTTAGGTGTTTTGGCTTGGCCAGATAGCCAAAATAATCGTGCAGTATTGTGTTATGAAAATGACTGGTCATTCACGGATCATCTTTTCGATGAGATTATTCTTATTCATGCCCTAGAGCACACTCAACATGCTGATAACCTTCTTCAAGAGTGCTATAGGTGTTTGCGCCCGGAAGGACGTCTTGTAGTTATTGTGCCGAATAGACGCGGGATCTGGGTGCGTAGTGACAAAACACCATTTGGTTTTGGACAACCATACACACTAACTCAGCTCTCAAATATTCTTAAAAAAAGTGAATTTATCCCCGTTGAAGTAGTGCGAGGGCTTTATAATTTCCCTTCTTCTACCCGGTTAGGAAATTTGGGATCGTGTCTATTTGAATGTATTGCGACAAGAACATTACAAAAATTTAGCGGTCTTGTTGGGGTATCCGCTATCAAACGTGTGTATGCTGGAGTTTCTATTAAAAAAAGTAAAAAAGAACAACGCATTGCTGTTCCCTGTTAGCTTTCTTGCCTACTCTGTAGAAAAGCAGATGATGCCATGACTGCTTCTGTAAAACCAAAAGACCGCATGTGCTTTTCTTTTATCCGCAAAGGAAATAGGACGCCATCCAAATGATCAAGCTCGTGTTGCACAACTCGTGCATGAAAGCCTGACGCATTACGCACACAAATATTTCCTTCAAGATCTGTGTATTGATACTCAACATCTGTATATCTAAGCACTTGCCCCAGCATTCCAGGAACTGATAGACACCCCTCCCATTCAAGGTTTTGCTCATCACTTAAGGGTTTATAACTTGGGTTAATCAAGACTTGCATGGGAATAGTCACACCATCTGTTTTATAACGAGGATGCTTAGCTGGCACTTCAAACATTACAATACGCTTTAAAATACCAATTTGAGGAGCGGCAAGACCAACATTACCCATGCCTTGTGTTGCTTGCTTCATTAGCTGTAGTGTTTGGTGCGCCAAAGGCATTTCTGAAGGCAACATAAATGGCTGTGATACTTCATACAACTTTGGATCACCCAAACGTAAAAATTGAAAAGATGGCTGCTTCTTGTCAGATTTTTGCATTATCTCCTCCACCTTAGCCGACAATGATCTTATGCTTGATCCAGGCAAATAACGACGCAAACTTGCTACTTCAAGCAGGCCACTTAGTGTGGCGCACATTCCCGTCGAGCACATCAAGTACATGCATACATAAGCAAGAGCTCTTGTTCCGCCAGTCATGGTTACCCTCGCTACAACTTTGTATCTGTGCCTACCAGTAAGCTCATATATAAAAGTTGTCAAGAATCAAGTTTATCAATCTAGATCCGGGCCTGGCTTTACAATGTTCATAAGAGTTGTAACGACATCATGCACTCCAGCTTTTGAAATACCTGAAATAGCAAATACTTTTTTACCTGAAGCTTTTTCAAGCTCTTTTCTTTTTTCTTCTATTTCTTCTTCATCAAGTGCGTCAATTTTATTTAATGCCAGCACCTCTGGTTTATCAACTAAACCTTCTAGATACATTTCAAGTTCATGACGGATGGTTTTATATGCTCCAACCACATCGTCCTGGGTAGCATCAATTAGATGCAACATAGCCCCACAACGCTCCACATGACCTAAAAAGCGATGACCAAGGCCTTGACCTAGGTGAGCATTTTCAATCAAGCCAGGAAGGTCAGCTAAAACGAATTCTTTCTCATAAGCATACACAACTCCTAATTGAGGATGCAGCGTCGTAAATGGATAGTCAGCAATTTTAGGATGGGCACGAGAAACAACAGATAAGAATGTAGATTTTCCAGCATTTGGCAATCCAATAAGGCCCACATCAGCTATAAGCTTAAGACGCAGCCAGACCCACTTTTCATCTCCAGGCCAACCTGGATCCGCACGTCTTGGAGTTTGATTGACAGAAGTTTTATAGTGACTGTTACCAAAACCACCATCACCACTTTTTAAAAGACGGTATCGCATTCCTGGTTGATCCATATCAACAATCAAGGTTTCTTTATCTTCTTCTAAAATTTGCGTACCGACAGGAACCTTTAAAATAACATCTGGTGAATCATGGCCCGTACGATTTCTCCCCGATCCATTTTGACCTTTTGCAGCCTTAAAATGTTGTTGATAGCGATAATCTATAAGGGTGTTAAGGTTGTCAGAGGTTTCCACCCAAACGCTTCCACCTTTTCCACCATTACCACCATCGGGGCCACCGTATTCAATGAATTTCTCACGACGAAAACCGAGACATCCATTTCCTCCATCGCCGGATTTAACGAATATTTTTGCTTCATCAAGAAACTTCATAACTCACCTATAAAAAAAGCGCCTCGAGCTATTCGAAGCGCCAAATGGTGTCCAATTAAACTTTACGCGGCTGGAATAACAGACACGAAAGAACGATTAGCTCGACCTTTAGAAAACTCAACAACGCCTTCAATTGTTGCAAACAGGGTATGATCTGTCCCCATGCCTACATTTTTACCAGGATGGAATTTAGTTCCGCGCTGACGTACTATAATGTTTCCTGATATAACTTGTTGTCCGCCATAGCGCTTTACACCAAGACGCTTACTTTCAGAGTCACGACCATTTCGTGAACTACCACCAGCTTTTTTCGTTGCCATGGATCAATCTCCTGTTGTTAATTAGCTTGCAATAATTTTCGTAATTTTAACAACCGTTAAGTGTTGGCGATGGCCTTTCTTACGGCGATAATTTTGACGACGTTTTTTCTTAAAAATAATAACCTTGCGATCGCGCATCTGCTTTAAAATAAGCGCTTCAACTTTTGCACCCACAATAACTGGAGCCCCAACTGTTGATTTTTTCGCGTCACCAATCATTAGCACATGATCAAAAACAATTGTTTCACCTTCTGTAGACTCTAATTTTTCTATCTTAATGATGTTATTTTCTTCTACGCGGTATTGTTTTCCGCCGGTTTTGATCACTGCAAACATAGCATCTCTCTAAGTAATTATAAAATATTTTGCCTACACAAAATGCATAGCACCTAAAATATCTATCGCGATTTACCCGTTTGTGTCAAGATTTTTATATAGATTTAGTTGTATATTTTCATGGATCAAGGTTTAGCTATTTCGGTATTAAGGGAAGCAGTGCTGCTAATCATCAAGCTGAGCCTCCCGATTTTGCTTGTTGCGTTAGTTGTTGGTGTAGTAATTTCTCTGCTTCAAGCACTTACACAAATTCAAGAACAAACTCTAACTTTTGTTCCCAAAATGCTAGCAGTTTTTGGAGTGTTAGTGTTATTGCTACCATTTATGTTGAGTTCCTTGCAGGATTTTGCTGCAGACCTTTTTAATTTAATAGTCATTAAAGAGGTTAGTGTTGCCCTTTGAAGTATGGTTTTCCGATTTTCATCATTTTTTTTTCGTATTCGCCAGAGTCTTTGGTTTAGTAATGGGCATGCCGTTTTTAAGTCAGATTGAAGTTTCTAGCAGATTCAGAGCTGTCGCATGCATTGCGCTCACTTTAACATTCAATCCATTGGTGCCTGATGATTACTTTCCAACAGCACAAACATTCACGTGGGCCTTTTGTCGATTTTTTTCGGAATTCTTAGTTGGATTTTTTTTAGGATTAATAGCTCGGTTTGCTTTAGCTGCAGTTGAATTTGCAGGGCAACTTATTGGTTTTGCTGCAGGAATTTCATCTGCTACCGTTTTCAACCCAAGCCAAGCAAACCATGGATCAGTAGTAAGCGTGTTTTTAACGATGGCAGCTATGACTAGTTTTTTAGTGCTAGATGGCCATCACATGTTGTTTAAAAATTTGATAGGCACCTATTCTAAGCTACCTCCTGAATGGTTTTCTCTGGAATCGCCATTACTAAATGATTTTTTCAAAGGAATTGTTACTTTAAGTGATATGTTGATGAAGGCAGGGTTTCAGTTAAGCATTCCATTTCTTTTAGTCAACACAGTACTACAATTCGCCTTAGGAGTATTAGGAAAACTGGTGCCTCAAATACAAGTTTTCTTTTTGGGCATGTCATTGCAGATTCTTTTGGGTTGGTTTGTGTTGCTTGTAAGTTTTGGAGCAATGCTTTTGTTTTATGAAAAACTCAATACATCTGCTTATTCAATAATGGGTTTTGCGCATGGCTGATGAATCACCGGATAAAGAGCAAAAAACATTAGACCCGAGCGCTAAACGGTATGAGGATGCCTATAAAAAAGGCCAAGCTCCTATTTCAAAAGACTTTAATAATTTTGCTTTTTTAGTTGCATGTTTAGGTGTTTGCGCATGGATTTTACCATGGTGTCTTCGCCGTACTTTGGATTTTTTAACAAACTTCATTAGTATGTCTTGCGAATTGCATGTGGATACTCCTGATAATTTAGGATTTTTATTAAAAAACGTCTTATTAAAAATGGTTGAGGTTCTTTGGGTTCCATTTTTTGCTCTTATGCTCGCAGCAGTTGTCGTAGGATTAAGCCAAAGCTATAAAGCGATTTCTACAAAAAGTATTCAACCTAAATCGTCTCATATTTCATTAATGAAAGGTTTGCAGCGCATTTTTAGCAAACAATCAGTAGTAGAGACATTAAAATCAACGGTTAAGTTAATTTTCTTGGGGTTGCTGTTCTATTTTATCTTTGAAGATCACGTGACAAGGTTAACTGTTTGGCTTTGGGCTAGCCCCTTTGAGTACCTTGTTACACTTAATCAACTAATCCTAAAGTATTTAAGCGTTATTTTAATTGCCTATGCGTTTGTAAGTGGGTTTGACTTTTGGTATCAGCGTCATGTTTTTAAGGAAAACCTTAAAATGACTGTACAAGAACAGCGTGACGAGCATAAAGAACAAGAAGGAGATCCTAAAGTTCGCTCGAGAATTCGTGAAATGCAACGTGAGCGCTCACGCACAAGAATGCTTGGAAATATTCCTCAAGCCACTGTAGTCGTTACAAACCCAACCCACTTTTCTGTTGCATTACGGTGGGAAGAAGATAGCATGGATGCTCCTGTCGTAATCGCCAAAGGAGCTGATGTTCTTGCCTTTAAAATTCGAGAACTTGCAAAAGAACATAAGGTTCCAATTATTGAAAATGCACCTGTAGCACGCTCCCTATACGATAGCGTTAATTTAGATCAACAAATCCCACCAGAATATTATAAGGTTGTTGCAGAGGTTATTCGTACAGCAATGCGCATCCGTAGTCATCAGTTTTAGAAAGCTAAAAATATTAAAATATCAAAAAAATAGCTTTGATTATGCTGACTTCGCCGGCAGAACATTAAAAATATTAATGCAGTAAACGTCTCGAAAATGCCACAGTACAAAACAAAAAATTATGCTTAATTTTAAATATACTGGCCTAATAGAAACTATGCTGTATATTGCTACTATAGGGTACAGTATGTAATGACTGTAAAATTTAACATGGAGTTTTTTGAGTTATGAAAGAATTATTAAAATTATTGAGCATTGCGTTAGCAATTTCAACTTCTGCAACATATGCAGTGATATCTAGCGGACATAAAGATGCTAAATCTGAGGCTGCAAATTCAACTGAAGGTAATGTTGCCGATGCTGATGTAAAAGCTAAGCATGCTGATGATAAAACCAGTCACGAAGCTGCTGATGCCGATGCAAAATCAGAAAAGAAAACTGAACACAAAGCAGATGATGCAGATGCAAAAGCTGATGCGGACATGAAAGATACTGACACAGACGCAAAAGCAGCAAAAAAGCGTAAACACAGCGATGCTGATACAGATGCAAAAGCGACAAAGAAAGCTAAGCACAAAGATGCAGCAGCGCATGCTGATGCAGCAAAAACTGAAGACAACGCTGAACACAAAGCTGCTGATGCTGACGGAAAAGCTGAGCACAAAGACACCGCAACACATGCAGATGTGCACGCTGCTCATCATCATGTTGGCCGCAAAGCTGCAAACGATATAACTGCTCGTTTGAATGCTATGCATACGCCATACACTCCATTAACAACTCTTCCTGATGCACCATGTTGTGCAGAAAAGAAAAGTTCTGCAAAAGCTGCTGCGTAACACAAAGCTAGCAAGTAAAAAGAGGAAGGAGGCCTTCGGGCCTCTTTTTTTATATGAATTTTCTTCAAGAATACGTTCAACATGAATTAGGCTGGCATTCAAGAGATGTTAAAAAAGCTTATCAAGCATTACAGAGTGGCTACAGAGCTGGAGAGTGTGTTGGATATGCAAATATTGAGCAAGTTCAAGCCTATGTCTTCACCAGATTTCCAGCGACCTACCAAGTTTGCTTAAAGCTTATAGGTAGGTATTTTAACGATCTAAAAATTCATTCCGTTTTAGACTGGGGTTGTGGCATTGGCACAGCATCGCTCGCATTAAGTCAACATTTTGAAAATTTAGAATATTATTTAGTAGAACAAGACAAACAAGCCAAAATTTACGCGATAGAATTCCTAACACATTTTTTCCCCAATAATATTGTGCACCACGAAGAAATATCAAAAAATATTGATTTATCCGTATTTAGCTATTCCCTGGGTGAAGTGCAAAATTGGCAAAAAACTCTTGATAGTATTTGGGATAAAACAAAATATTTGTTGATTATAGAACCTGGAACAACGGTTCATTTTAAGCGATTGATGATAATTAGAGACTATATGTTAGCTAAAGAGGCCAAACTTTGGGGGCCGTGCTGTCACACAAAGCTATGCCCATTACAAGATAATGACTGGTGTCATTTTGCGGTTAATGTACCCAGATCAAAAGAACATCGTATGCTTAAGGGTGGTGAGCGAGGATTTGAGCAAGAAGCTTACAGTTATCTGCTTTTCGCAAAAGAACCAAGGAACATTGATTTTGGCCGTGTAGTTGCTGCTCCAAGGCTTCATGGGGGGCATATAGATTTAAAAATTTGCACTAAGGATGGAGCCATTAGCACGCCAACTGTTGGGCGCAGTTCTGGTAATTACAAGACGTTAAAAAAATGCGTGTGGGGAGATAGCCTTACCCATGAATTGCTTTAGAAACACCTGCCCAAGCAGCTTCTTTAATAGCTTCACTATGAGTTGGGTGCGCATGACAAGTGCGAGCAATATCTTCAACTGTTGCGTGCATGCTCATAGCTTGAGCTACCTGAGCAATCATCGTTCCTGCGCAACTACCTATAATATGAGCACCTAACACAAGCCCTGTTTCTTGGTGGCTTAATAACTTTACAAAACCTTCTGTTTCATGAACTGCTTTTGCTCGGCTATTTGAAGAGAAGGGAAACTTACTAGCTTTGTAAGGAATGTTAGCTGCTTGTAACTGAGGCTCAATGAAGCCAACACTTGCGACTTCTGGCTGCGTATACACCACCGCAGGAATAACGTTGTAGTCAACACATGATTCTATGCCTGATAAAAGCTCAGCAAGAGCCACCGCTTCCTCTTCAGCTTTGTGGGCAAGCATCGGCCCCTCTACAATATCACCAATGGCGTAAATACCCTTAATGGTGGTTTCAAAGCGGGTATTAATTTTGATATAACCCTGCGCTGTCGTTTCAATTCCAATTTTTTCAAGGTTAAGCCCTATTGTATTTGGTACACGGCCTACCGAAACTAATATTTTATCTACAGTCAAAGTTTCTGTGCCATCACTAGTTTCTAACAACAACTCAGCTCTAGCTTTTTCAGTTTTAATTGCTTTAATTTTTGCACCCAAGTGAAATGCAAATCCTTGCTTTTCGAGAATTGTGTGTAGTGCTTGGCTTAAATCTGGGTCAAGCCCTGGAGCAATACGATCAAGGGTTTCAATCACATGAATTTTTGACCCCAACCTGCCCCAGACTGAACCTAACTCCAGGCCAATATATCCGCCACCAATAATAGCAATAGTTTTAGGAGCATGATCTAAATCAAGAGCGTCAGTCGAAGATAAAACAATCGATTTATCTACCGGAATATTTGGCAATGCTCTTGGAATTGAACCTGTCGCAACGACAATAGCATCAGCATTTAAAATTTTGTCACCGGCTTTAACTTGATTTTTACTAACTATTTGAGCTGCAGCATTAATAAAACGGATATTATTTTTTTTAAACAAAAACTGAATACCCTGACCAAGCTCGTCTAACACTTGATTTTTTTGAGATTGTAATTGTTTGATATCAATAGCTAGCTCTTTGACTGAAATTCCAAGCTTTTTAAACTTATGGCCTGCTTTGTAATACTCATAGGATGCATGCAAAAGGTTTTTGGAAGGAACGCACCCCATGTTTAGGCAAGTTCCACCGGGACGCTTCATTGAGTCGATAATAGTAACTGTATTGCCAAGCTGTGCAGCACGAATAGCGCACACATATCCGCCGGGACCAGCACCAATAATGACAATATTTTTAGCCATAGACGCTCCCTAAAAGTTAATTTTGTTGGCGGAAAACTTCATACAATGCAACAGCAGCTGCGTTAGAAACGTTAAGCGTTTGGAAATTTTTAGAGGTTGGAAGCTGAAGAGTTTGATCACAATTCTTCATAGTTAAAGACCGCATGCCATCACCTTCATTACCAAAAACCAATGCGGTTTTCTTGGCAAAAGAAAAATTTTGAAGGTTATCTTTTGCGTGCTCAGAAAAGCCATACATCCAAAAACCAAGGTCTTTTAGCTCAGCAATTGATGTTGCAAGATTTTTGACTTCAATCCGCGGCACTACCTCTAGTGCACCTGAAGCTGCTTTTGCTAATACTCCAGATTCTGGTGCGCTATTGCGCTCTGTCGTAATAACACCTACAGCACCAAAAACTGCACATGATCTCCAGATAGCTCCCATGTTATGCGGATCAGTAATTTGATCTAAAATAACAACTAACATAGGGGCATCTTCTTCAAGAATTGAAATATCTTCCGAGATCAGTTCGTGAACACACATTGCAATTCCTTGATGCACTGCTTCTTTACCAACTTTTTGTTCTATAATTTTAACATCCACAACTTCAAAAGGAGTTTTCTTAGTTAGTTGTAATTTTTTAGGGTCTTGTCGTCTGTCTAAAAGAATTTTTTCAATTTTTCTAGACTGATTACTCAGTGCCGCATTGCAAGCATGCCAGCCATACATCCAATAGGTCATGCAGCTTCACCTAATAAGGCACGAATTGGAGCAAAGCTTTTTCGATGATGAGGCGTTACTCCATAATTTCTCAAAGCATCTTGGTGAATAGAAGTTCCGTAGCCAGCGTTTTTTGACCAGCAGTAAACAGGATATTTTTTTGAAAGCTCAGTCATAATACGGTCTCGAGTAACTTTTGCAATAATAGATGCAGCAGAAATGCTTAATGATAAACTATCGCCTTTAACAATCATTGTGAAGGGAATGTTGATTGTAGGTTTGCGAATTCCATCAATCAGTACATGTTCTGGTTGAATAGGTAATGCAGCGATAGCCCTCTCCACACTCAGTCTTGTTGCGTTTCCTATATTCAGGTTGTCAATTTCTTCAACAGAAGCTGAGCCAATCCCATAAACAAGAGAAGTAGAATTTGTAAGCATTTCAAAGCATTGCTCTCGTTTTTTGGTAGTTAATTTTTTTGAATCATTTAGGCCTGCCCACAAGCCCTGATTGTATTCAAAAAACATCACAGCGGCAGCAACAACTGGACCAGCCCAAGGACCGCATCCAGCTTCATCAACACCAGCTACCTTTTGAGATATAATTTTTTGTTCAAAAGAAAAATCAGGCATCTTCATCTTTGTGTTTAATATTTTTTTCTTCTTCACGCCACTCCTTTGCGGCACGTTTCCATATCAACTTTAGAACATGACTCCCTGGCATACTAATCCATGCAACAATATCTCGAATAGATATTTTTGATTCATCGGTTATATTTTTTAAGTGTCGCGCCAGAGTCATCCACAATGGGCTAAACAGCAATGAAAGAGCCGTTAGTGATAAAATTAGCTTCTCACCATACTCATCAATAATTTTAGATTCATGACCAACAGAAGCCATCAAGAAGGCAAATTCACCTATTTGAGCAAGAACAACTCCAACCAAAAAAGCTTCGGACCAAGGAATTTGCAAAAAACGTAATATTAAAATATTAATCGCAGATTTTCCAACTGTTATTAAAAGTAATAATAATATAAAGGTAGCTAAGTTTGTGTAGATAAACCCAACATCCATCAATATTCCAATTGACAAGAAAAACACCATAATCAACGTACTTTGAATTGGTTTAACTGTATCTAAAACAGCGCTTCGTTCGTGAGTATTTCCTATTGTCAGCCCAGCCAGAAAAGCACCGTATGCGGCCGATAGACCAATTAATCCAGAAATAGCAGCAGCAGCGAAACAAAATGCGAGACTCACTAAGGGAAGCAAGTCCTTTTGACGAATTACATCAGCTAAAAACCCAATTCGTACTCGTTGTTTTTGACTAAGGTAATAAATAAGCCCAGCTATAATTCCAACAGCTAGCAGCAGTTTTGCAAACAACCCTAAAATTGACAAGTCGCTATGAAAGTTACGTAAAATAAGGATCATTGGTACGATAGCAAAGTCTTGAGCTATCAATACCCCAATACTTATTTGTCCGATTTCAGAGTTCACTTCACCGATTGTGTCTAGCATTTTAACAGCAACTGCGGTTGATGAAATAGCTGTAATAAATCCTAAAAGTATTGCTAAACCATTACTCCACCCTAAAAAGAAAGAAATACTCCAAGTAACACCTGTGCAAATAAGAATTTGTAAAAGTGTTGCCAGAGATGTTACAAGCCATACCTTCTTAAAGGTGCGCAAGTTTAGTTCGATGCCAATGACAAAAAGTAAGAGTAAAACGCCCATTTCGGCAAGAATGCTAACTTGATCACGAGATTCAACAAAAGCTAAACCAGAGGGGCCCAATATTAGCCCAGCAATTATGTAGCCTAAGATAGGAGGCTGTTTTAAGCGAGTCATGCCTAAGCCAAAGACCAATGCCACCAAAATCACCAAGGCTATGTTGGTTATACTGAATTCACCGTGCATTGATAGCCTCCTTTTGCATTATAGAGTAGCCAATTGTCTTCACTAAACACAAGGAAAAGTCAGTAAAATTCTCAAATAAAAGTATAAATTTGCATTTTATTCGCCAGACGAGCCACAAAACTAATTTTTATGAAATTAATTATTAAATTTTGGAACAAATTATATCTACCATTAAAAAAATAATCTTTTACCCTTGAGACGCTTCTGCTTGTCACGTATCCTACCGTTGATGTCAAAACCTAGAGATTAAAATGCTTACAGTAAACGCTAAAATTCCTGAAATGATAGTACTGGTTGTTACACTTGATGGAAAAAAAGAAATGAATACAACCGAGTTGTTTAAGGAAAAAACAATTTTATTTGGCCTTCCTGGGGCCTTCACTCCAATCTGTTCTCAAATACAGTTACCTGATTTTGCAAAACAAGAACAAGCTTTACGAACAAAAGGCTACAAAAATATTATTTGTATGGCTGTAAATGACGCTTTTGTAATGCAGTCATGGAAAGAACAAGTTGCTCCAGATGCCAATATTATTATGCTAGCTGATGGAAGCTGCGCGCTAACTAAAGCACTGGGTTTGGAATTAGACCTTCAAGAAAAACACATGGGCGTTCGCTGCACAAGGTTTTTGCTGGTTGCAGAAAATAGTTTAGTTTTGAAAATAAATATCGAAGAAAACCCAGGCGTTTGCTCTGTCAGTAGCGTAAACTCTTTATTGTAAATAAGCTAAGCGTATTTGATATTTGCGTCTTGTACGCTTAGTTTAACTTTGCTATGTTCTCCTCACTGCGGTCGTGGTGGAATTGGTAGACACGCAGCGTTGAGGTCGCTGTGGAGAAATCCGTGGAAGTTCGAGTCTTCTCGACCGCACCATATCTAACGTTCACATTTAATCCTCTTCGTCATAATCCTCTTCATGGACAGAAGGAGTTACAACAGCCGTTTCTGCATTATTTTGCACATAACGCTCATCTCTATCGTTATTTTGATAATCAAGGATGCTAACCGGCCCATGAGGCATTAATGTTGAGATAGCATGTTTATAAATAAGCTGTGCATGGCCTTCTCGACGCAATAAAATTGTATTAGTATCGAACCAAGTAATATTCCCCTGCAATTTCACTCCATTTACTAAAAAAACAGTGAGTGGGGTTTTATTTTTTCGAATATGATTTAAAAAAGCATCTTGGACATTGACTGATTTTTCATGAGACATTTGTCTCTCCTTAATTATTTTATTCGTCTGATTGTAATCCTTAGTGAAAACTCCTGGCAATGGTTGGAAGAAGTTTTCTAAGTTTTACGCCCTATCTAGTTAACAAATTATAAATTTAGTGCTTTTTTTTGCAATTCAAATAGTTCTGAAGCTCCTTTTTGTGCAAGCGTTAACATATCCATAAACTGCTGTTGATCGAATGGATTTTTTTCGGCGCACGCTTGAACTTCAATGATTTTTCCACTTGCGGTTAAAACAAAATTTGCATCCACATCAGCAGAAGAATCTTCGACATAATTCAGGTCTAATAAAGCTTTCTTGTCATGTATTCCACAAGAAATAGCAGCAACTTGGTCGGTAAATGGCATTGATGATATTTGTTTTTTATTAACCAACCTTTGCATGGCTTGATAAAGTGCAACGTATGCCCCAGTGATGCTTGCTGTACGGGTGCCACCATCTGCTTGCAACACGTCGCAATCTATTTTAATTTGTCGCTCTCCTAATGCTTTAAGGTCAACAATTGCGCGAAGACTTCGCCCAATGAGTCGTTGAATTTCTTGTGTGCGTCCGGATTGTTTACCCTTTGCAGCTTCTCGGTCAATTCTGTCTTGTGTAGAACAAGGGAGCATACCGTATTCTGCGGTAATCCAGCCTGTTTTTGTATTTTTTAAAAAATGGGGTACTTTTTCTTCTATTGTAGCTGTGCACAGCACGTGAGTATCTCCAAATTTTACAAAACAGGAACCATGAGCAAATTTTGCAAAGCCAGGACCCAAGAAGACAGGGCGAAGTTCATTAGGATTACGTTTATCAATGCGAGTCATAATTTGTATAATTTAATTTTTTACAGACTACCTGCAAAAATCAAACATTAGAATAGCAAAAATGCCCTTCCGAAGAAGAGCACTTTGCTATGCATTAAGAAATGTTAGTAATAATTAGCCGGCAGCTTGCACAGGAGGAACGGCTTCATGAACCTCTGTTACTGGCTTATCCTCAGCTACTTTTTCTTTTTTTGCCTTTCTTTCTGCTGTTTTGTCAGCACCTGCAGCTTTTCGTTTTGCAATTTCTTCTTCGCTCAATTTTACTTTTTCTTTTTTCGCAGGAGCTGCTGCTGGAGCTACTGCATCGTGATGCTCTGCTGCTGGAGCTACTGCGTCATGATGTTCTGCTGCTGGAGCCGCTGCGTCATGATGTTCCGCCACTGGAGTTACTGCATCGTGATGTTCCGCCACTGGAGCTACTGCATCGTGATGTTCCGCCACTGGAGCTACTGCATCGTGATGTTCCGCCACT
>JBAXJB010000026.1:0-22297 GCA_037138055.1 Alphaproteobacteria bacterium
ATAAATGGAACTTTTAATTGTCGTTAGGAGAAATTCTAATTGACGTTAGTCAGAATCCTCTAAACAAAGCAAAGCATGCGTTTTTTGTTACACGTAATATGTTAGATGGTTTACGCGCTGACAGTGTAGAAATATACAAAGGCACAGGCTGGACCATAAGTCCTGAGCAAGAAGCCGAATATGGAGTGGGGCCAATAACAGAAGCCGCTAAAGAATACGAAGAGACACAATATCCAAATAAACCAATACGTATTTTCGACCGCTTTCACGCAACTCCAAATGCAGTAACAGCTGATAAAGCAACTAAAGAAGAGCTTTCCTATGCCAGCATAAAAATCTGTGACGCAGGATTGAAAGCTGTTTATGGTCAAGGAACTGAATCAGTTGATGACAGAAATATCAGGTCCCTTGAAGATCTAAATGCTAAATTGCTCAGTTTGCCAAAGGGTTCCGTTATTCTTGTGCATGACGCCCCTCTCCATGATTTAAGAATGATAAGTGATGAAGCATTAGAGATTATTGGCATGATCTACAGTCAAGGCGGCTGGTATCAACGACCTAATGCAGATGGTTCAATGGGAGCTAAGACAATAGGATACAATGAAATTGCCGTTGATCAAAATGAGAGACTGAAAGGCATTCCAAAACGCCTTATTCCATCAACGCTTTGTGATCAATTTAAAAATACGATATCACCGGTAGTGTATAGTGTGCTTCTTAACTATTTTGAAGAATTCAATCTATCGGCTGAAGTTAAATCGTCTTGGATAAATGGGCTTACCTGGCAGTATTATATGAATTTTAGAGGCCAGGAACGTCTTGAAGAATATGATCTTCCAAAAATCGTACATAATTTAAATAGAAACTTAGCGGAAAAAGGGGGGCTCGTAGTAACAATACCTCATGATCTTGTCGCAACAGCAATTAGACACGCTGAAATGTATCCTGGTTACGGTGCAGACTTGAGTAGTCTGTATACATATAAACCATGGATCTTTGAGACAAACTCAGAAGCAAGAGGGCCATACATGGGTCCAGGATCTAATCCAGAGGCTTTTATAAAGAAATGTCATGCGCCAACAACAGCGGCAATTTTAACGGAAACAGATTCAGAACACTCCTTAAAGAAACGCAGATCTTCTGAGTTAGATCACGTTATTGACCTAGCTGAACCAACGTCAACATTGTTAGATGACGGGCTTGCAGGAACCAGACTACTGTTAGATTATCTCTTTTATAATAATGGTGAAGGAAGAGCTACATTTAACACGCGTTTAGTTCAAATGATGCAAGCTACGCACTCATAAAGCAGAATAATAAAGTCATAAAATAAGAGAGTTTTTAGTGTTTAAATCTTCTTTTTAATTCAAACATTTCCCTAAAAACTCTCTTGGCTAAAACAGTATTGCTATACTAGTTTTTATGCGTTTTAATAAATCGATGTATTTCTCGGCTTATATCAATTGTCATAGCCTCTATTAACCGTTCTTGCGCACCTTGAACAGCGCTTTGGTTAACGAATTCATCATTAGTGTTTTGTGAATATGACGTCACACTATTAAGGCTAGTTTCATGCAATGTTTGTCCGTCACAGCTAATAATAATTTGGGCTGTAAGGCGCATCATTGAACGGGTGGAGGTGGCGTCGGTAGCGTAAGCCAGGTTGCCTGTCGTTTCACTTATGCGAACGTAAGTCTTGTAGCGAGAATCCAAATTAATACCAGACAGAACACTTTTTAAGCGTTGTCGCAGCATTTGTATTGTATAGCTTGCGCCATCTTTGCTGGCGCTTTCAACCACAAGCCGCGACCCTGATTCATCTGGTGCGTCAACATTTTTTTGAAGCATTGGTGTGAATCCACATGCTGCTAACAAAAGACAAAAACTACTTACTAAAATCTGTTTTTTCATGATGCCACTATATTCACAATGCGTTTTGGTACAACAATTGTCTTGCGTATTGTAAGCCCATTCACTGCTTGTTGCACTGTGGAAAGTGCCATTGCAGCAGCAATAATTGCGTCATCAACCGCATCTGCATTCACCGTAATATTACCACGCATTTTTCCATTAACTTGCACCGCCATACTAATTTGGTCCTCAATAAGCAAACTTGCATCAACCGTCGGCCACTGAATTGCATCTACAAAAGCTTCTCCATGCACATTTTTCCACAATTCATGAGCTACGTGGGGAATAATTGGGTTAATTGCTTGAATCAACATGGTGAAAGCATCTACAACCGTTTGCTTATCACATTCATTAATATCACTATCAATTGCATGAGTAAGCTCACGGCAAAAAGCCAATACTTTGTTAAATGCATAGGTTTCATAAGCTTGCGTTATTTTGTGCAAATACTGATGCGCTGCTTTTTTAAGGGCAGCATTTTTAGTTGTTACAGTGCTTTTATGCTCGCGAACTTTTTCGCCTAAGCGCCACAACCTGTTAATGTACCGCCAGCTTCCCTCAAGCCCGTCATCGTTCCAGTCAAAATCTTTCTCTGGCGGGGTGTCTGACATAATAAACAAGCGTGCGGCATCTGCGCCGTACCCTTCAATAATTGCTTGGGGGTCAACCAGGTTCTTCTTTGATTTAGCCATCTTTTCTTGGCGGCCTTGGGTCGCAGGGGTGCCGTCAGCTATTTTTATAAATCCAGATGCTGTTTTTTCAACTTCATTGGGATACAACCACTTGCCTTGATTATCTTTGTACGTTGCGTGGCAAACCATGCCTTGAGTCATTAGGTTCTTAAATGGTTCGTCTACATTAGCGTAACCGCAATCACGCATAGCTTTAGTGAAAAAACGTGCATACAAAAGGTGCAACACTGCGTGTTCAATGCCGCCAATATATTGATCAACAGGCAACCAGTTTTCAACAACTTTTTTATCTACGGGCTGATCATGTTTAGCGCAGGTATAACGCATGTAATACCATGAGCTTTCAAAGAACGTATCTAACGTGTCAGTCTCACGTACTGCAGGTTTATTACATGTTGGGCAATTCACGTGTTTCCAGTTGGGGTGATAATCTAGTGGATTTCCTGGTTTTTCAAAAGTTACATCCTCTGGTAAACGCACAGGCAAATCGTGCTTGGGAACAGGCACTGCACCGCAATGGTCACAATAAATAATAGGAATAGGGCAACCCCAGTAACGCTGACGCGAAACTAACCAATCGCGCAACCGGTAGTTAACTTGACGTTCCCCTAAAGTATTTTTTTCTAAGTGGTCAATCATATGTGCCTTAGCAGCAATACAATCCATACCATTTAGGAAATCAGAATCCACCATTTTCCCAGTGGTTTCTAAATGAGGCAGCTCACCATCAGACGTCAAAACGCGTTTAATGGGTAATTTGTACTTTGTTGAAAATTCAAAATCGCGCGCATCGTGACCTGGGCAACCAAACAAGGCTCCAGTCCCATAATCCATTAGCACAAAATTTGCAGCATAAATGGGTATTGGTTGCTTAGTAATTGGGTGAATTGCATGAATACCAAGGCAATGACCTTTTTTCTCGGCAGTTGCCATGGCTTCTTCGGTGGTGCTCATTTTTTGGCATTCTTGAATAAATGCAGCTACACCTGAATTTGTTTTTGCTAGTTCAAGCACAATTGGGTGCTGAGGTGCTAGGGCAATGAATGACGCCCCATATAATGTTTCAGGGCGCGTAGTATAAATTGTAAGGTCAGTATGCTGACTTGGAATTGCAAAATTGACCAACGCTCCTTCGGAACGTCCAATCCAATTTTCCTGCATTTTAACAACCTTTTCAGGCCATCCGGAAAGCTTCGCCAAGTCATCAATTAATTCTTGTGCATACAATGTAATTTTCATTGACCATTGATTCAACAACCTACGCTCAACCGCAGCCCCTGAACGCCAACCTTTGCCGTCAACTACTTGTTCGTTAGCTAACACACTGTTTTCAATAGGGTCCCAATTCACCCATGATTCACGGCGGTAAACCAGTTCTTTTTCATAAAAATCTAAAAATATAGCCTGTTCTTTGCCGTAGTAATCTGGTTCGCAGGTAGTAACTTCCCGGTCCCAATCATAAGAAAAACCAAGGGAAAACAACTGTTTTTTCATGTCAGCAATATTTTGACGTGTCCAAATTGATGGGTGCGTATTGTTTTGCATGGCCGCATTTTCTGCAGGCAAACCAAAAGCATCCCAACCCATTGGGTGCAACACGCGAAAACCTTGTGCTGTTTTAAAACGCGCCATGGCATCGCCCAGGGTATAATTGCGCACATGCCCCATATGTAGCCGTCCTGAAGGGTAGGGCAGCATTTCAAGAATGTACGCCTTGGGCTTTTCCCCTTGGTCTGCAACCTTGAAACTATTATTGGTGGCCCAAAATTCTTGCCACTTTCTTTCTACACTTTTAAACGGATACGACATAAAAACGACATTAAAATTCATCTATTCTAGATAAGCGTTTTAAGGCTTATGTGTCAATTTCTCTTTTGCCTTAAACTTTTTCTTTAATTTCTTGCAGGGTAAATAGAGCCCTAAAGTGTTTCGTAACACTTTATGCTTTTCAAGAAAATTCTTTTTAGTGTTTCAGATTGCACAGTGAATATTTAAATAAATTTTAAATACACTTAAATATTTATTAATACAAAAGTAGTAAAATTGGGTTTAGTGTTAATTTTTATTATGAGAAAGGTTTATAAAATGAAATATTTTCAAAAAATCACCCTAAGTTTACTTGCAATTGTAGCTATGACTTTGGGGAACAAGGCGGTGGCGGCAGCTCATGACATTACTGTGGATGGTGCTGATACAGGTGATTACACAGTTGCTGGGGGAACATCGGTAATCAATGTGAATGATGTTGACGCTGATACGGATGGTGGTGCTGTTACTTTAACTGGCACAAGCGATGCTCCTTTGGATATAATCAACGGGATAGTTCAAGTGGGTACTGGAGGTTCCAAGACAACGGCAGGTGCCACTACGGTTGAAATTGGAGCAATATTAGAGATTACAGCTGCAACAGCAAATTGTATTGCAGGTGATGTAGAAGTTAAAGCCGGGGGAATACTTCAGGTGGATGATAATATCCCTGCTTCAGGAGGTCCATTTGCGACTGGTGCAGACCTGACAGTGCACTCTGGGGCCGTAATAAAACTAGGTGCCGGAAAAACGTGGGCTAAAGACATAAGCGTTGTTGCGTAGTTATAATTTTCTAATTAACACTTAATATCCTCAGTCAGTTATGCTGGCTGGGGATGTTTTTTTAAGCAGCATCATATGCTTTTAACAATCTCGCGAGGCGTCCTTCAATGCCTGCAGGTCTTGCATAATCACCAGGGACTAAAAATTGTATGGTGTGAAAAAGTGTAAATCCATCTAATGCATTCATGGTTGTTTTCACATTGCTTATTCCTAAAACATCAGCAAAAATTCTATGAGAAAACCCTACAAGGGGCCATATAGCTTCTAAGTTAAGTTCTTCTCCAGATGTTTTAACAGCAGCAATATACTCACCATTTGTAGAAAAACTTAAAGTGCGCTGTTGGCAAGTGTGTGCATGAACTGCATTATTAAAATCTACCCAAAAGCAAGGGTAATCATCTGCTACTTCCGTTGCAAAAATTGAAGAATCAATTGTTCCAAATATATGTTTGAATGACTTATACGTGAAAGTTCCCCCCTTTATAAGGCACAAATAAGCAGACAAACCTTCGATAAAATTATGTAAAATAGCAAATCTAATAGGGCAATCTTCGCTCATAAGTATGGGGGCAGATTTAAAGAATCCAAGAGTAGTTATTTCCTTTCGAAACGCATCTTCAAAAATATAATCACCCACATGGCTAATCAAGCAGTTTAAAGGTGCTGTTCTTCTAGAAATAATACCTTGAACTTCTGGGAATTGTTGTAAGAAACCACAAAAATCTAATCCATTTTTACAAAGAAAATCAGGAAAGCTATTTTGATCACGGTTAATTGTTATATGCTCAGTGTTTGCAATTGAATAAATTCCAGCCGACAAGGGGCGCCTGATACCGCCTATGTCAAATGTTGACGTGACCATCAGCTTTGCGACTAATAAATTAAGTCCTCGCTCTAAAGCAAAGTAATACTTCAAACGGTATGGTAAGTCTGTGATTTTTTCTGATAACTCTTTTTTGTGCTGGTCCAAAGAATGTTTTGCGCAAAAAAATTGAGTAAAATTATAATCAGAAAGTACATCGACGGCGCAATGAAGTGTAACGCAAAAATTGAAACAAAATAATAAAAAATACCTCATAAAAACTTTGGTAGGGTAACTATACTATTGAAAAAACCATATGTATGGCATTTTAGTCAACTATTTTTTAAATTTTAAGCATTAAAAACATGAGCATTGATGCAGATTTAAAAGGTATTAAACAAGATCCTTCATTTTTTTCAAATTTTTGATTAGTATAGTCAATCTGATCAGGAGGATAAATTCATGGCAAAAGATTATTACGAAACACTAGGCGTTACGCAAAGCTCTACCGATGACGAAATTAAAAAAGCGTATCGCAAACTTGCTATGAAATACCACCCTGATAAAAATCCAGGTGATAAAAAATCTGAAGCAAAATTCCGCGATGCTACCGAAGCTTATGAAGTATTACTAGATTCTCAAAAACGCGCTGCCTACGATCGTTACGGTCATGCAGCTTTCACTCAGCAGCAACAACAAGGTGGTGGCGGAGGAGGAGGGCATCCAGGTTTTTCAGGTGGTTTTGGTGGATCTTTTGCCGATATTATAGACGAAATGTTTGGCGGGTCTTTTTCTGGAGGGGGTCAAGCAAACCATGCCGGTGCTGATGTTCGCTATAACATGGACATCACTTTAGAAGACGCTTTCAAAGGTAAAGCTGCGACTGTAAAATTCACAACACTTGTAGGTTGTACAAGTTGCAAAGGCAGTGGTGGTGAAGCCGGTTCACGCCCTACAAACTGTACCGCATGCCATGGACGCGGTAAGACCCGTTATCAACAAGGTTTTTTCACCATTGAACGCCCTTGCGCAACCTGTGGTGGAGCTGGCCAAACCATAGCGAAGCCATGCAGACCATGTAATGGCAGTGGACGAGTTCGCAAAGAAAAAAATTTAGAAGTGAAAATCCCGCCAGGGGTTGAAGAAGGTACGCGCATTCGCGTTACCCATGAAGGCGAAGCAGGACTTCGCGGTGCCCCCAATGGTGATTTATACGTATTTTTAAATATCAAAGCCCACGCACTGTTTAAGCGCCAAGGTGCTGATATTTTATGCAAAGTGCCTATTCAAATGACCACAGCTGTTTTAGGTGGAGAAATTGATGTCCCCACTATCGATGGTGGGCAAGCTTCGGTCAAAATCCCAACAGGAACCCAACCTGGGCAACAGTTCCGCTTAAAGTCTAAGGGCATGAGCATTCTACGTGCCACAGGTCGTGGTGACATGATTATTGAAGCAAAAGTTGAAACCCCGGTTAGCCTTAGCAAAAAACAGCGCGAGCTTATGGAAGAGTTTGCAGAAATTGGTAAGGGTGAGAAAAACAGCCCCGAGTCTTCTGGCTTTTTTGCAAAAATAAAAGACCTATTCTAGGGGCTGAGTGCTACTTCTTACGGTCATTTAAGCCTGCGTAAGCAGGCTTTTTTATGCCTTACTAAAAATTTAACTTTGATGCAAGATCTTCTGCAAGTGTATCTGGATTATTATCTGTAGTCATTTTAGCAAATCCAGAACGAAAAGCATTTTTCATTAATGTCAGAAAACCAGAAGATGGAATGATTTTTTGTGTAATACCACGTTTTATCAAGCTTACTGCCGAATCCACTTCTTCTCGTGTTTTTCCTTTCAATAAAGCATTAAGTGCCTCAACTTCGTCTATTTGAAAGGTTGCTACAGGTATATCAACATTTTCTTTTCCTGGAAATTTAAGGGTTAGGCAAGATAAATCAAACCCAAAAAGATCTACCAGAGTATCTGGATCTCTTCTTTCTTCCTCTATTGCTGAAATAGCTCTGCCTGCTTGTTCAAGGGTCTCAAAACGTTCAGCAATTTTCATGAATTTCAAAAAGTCTAGGGCAGGAATAGGTCTTTCTTCAAAATAACCTTGTGCAAAAACAACCAATGTTTTTGCTTTTTCAAACTCTCTTTTAATAAAAAAGCCGCTATACATTTCTGCTTCTTCTGCAGAAGAAAAACCTGTGATTGGTAGTCGAAGCATCGTTCCTTCTGGAAATTCAATGCCAGGATAAGCAAGGTGTGTTCTTATTGCGCTTTCAAGAATATCGTAGTTATTTTGTGGGGGTATTAAAGAAAAAAGCTCTTTCACTTCAGTTCTAAAATCAGCTGTTAATGTATTTGCTAATTTTAGATATTTCAGGAAGTCAGTAGATGAAATTGTTGCGTTTACTGGAAGGGAGAGTTTTATTAACTCAACTAATTCAGTGACCTGATCTTTTGTTTTTACTCGACCTAAAGTTAAGTAAACGGGTAATTCTTCATCAGGAATAGCCCCAATCTTTACTGGTATCTCAACAGTACCTTGGGTGTCAAATCCAAGTTTAATATGACTACTTATTTGTTGTTCACTATCAGTTTGATCTGTTGGATCCGCACAAAAACCAGCACTTACCGTTATTGAAACTATTAAAAATAATCCAATTTTTTTGAAAACCATTAGAACCCAATACGTTTATCCATGTAAAAATTATGTAGCTATTCGCGTGAATATATTCAAGAGGCAAAAGCAATTTAATTTTCTTGCGTCCCTATCACAAACAACCTATGATTCTTGTAACAACAATCAAAAGCATTACCCATGACCCGAGGTGGACTCCGCAAAGGCGCTGGTCGCAAACCAAACTCAAGCAAATTTGGTGAGCAAACCATCCCTGTGCGTATACCTAAATCGTTGGTGCCAACTGTAAAGGAGCTGCTTATGAAGCCTGAAAAAATTCAATTAAGCTCAACGCTTTCCAGCATTCGCGAAGCTTTTGATTGGCAAAGTCTTGATCTGCCATCAATGCCATTACCATTGTTTTCCAACAAGGTATCGGCGGGTTTTCCTTCTCCGGCTGATGATCATTTAGAAATGAAGCTCGATTTAAATCAGCATTTGGTGCAGCACCCGGCCGCAACGTTCTTTGTGCGAGTGAGTGGTGATTCCATGATAGGTGCTGGCATTCATGATGGAGACGTGCTTGTGGTTGACCGTTCACTTACCTGCAAGGACAGCTGCATTGTTATAGCAGTGGTTGATGGCGAACTGACCGTGAAACGCTTTTTTGCGCGCGGTAACCAAGTTGTGCTAATGGCTGAAAACCCCAAATACCCCGATATTATTGTCACCCAAGAAATGGATTTTCGCGTCTGGGGCGTGGTCACCACAGTTATTCATAAAGTGTAGGTCCATTAACAAAAAATTAAGTTTTCTTGTAGTACCATAAGCCTAGAGCCAAATTATTATAAAAATTATGTTTGTAAAAAGAGTGTTAGCAACTGCGTTGTTTGTATTTTTTGCAAGTTTCGGTTTAAAGGCTGTTGCTGTTGATCATGTTCCCCATGTGATGAGCTTATTAGCGGTAGTTCAGCCTGGAAATTACCAATCATCTGTTGCTGTAGCGCTTCGTTCTGAAATTATGAAATTAGATGTTAATCAACTTCAACATGTTATAGCAACAGAGCCTACCGCTGTATTTCATAGTCCTTATGGTTTTAGCCTTATTCATGGGTGGATGCTGAATCAATTGGCTGACAAACGCCTTCCTTTTTATGTAAACCAGCATTTCAGTTTTGATAAATATATTAGGAATTTGATTGATGTGATGCTAGCTGCAAAAGTGGAAATTTATCAGGTGTGGCTGAATGCACGTGCAGCAATAGAAGAAAAGCGTTGGGAATATTATAGACATATGCAATACATTCCTGCCGCCATTGCCCAAGCTGGTGTTCCAGGTGGCATTGCTGCTGATGTTATTAAACCTGCCTATGTTCAAGCGCTTGATCCCGCAGGTTTTAATGCGCATGCTGAATCTATTGTTGGTGCTGATTTGAAGCCATCTGACATGAAAACAAGGTTTGAAAGCGTTATGTTATGGCAATTAAAAAACTTTGATCTTAATTTACTACTGCCAATAAATTACGAAATAAACGAACCTCGAAAATTTGTTGAGTATGTTTCCTTAAAATGTCCTGGTGTTGATACAGGTCGTGTATTCCATGTTGCAGATCAAGCAGCAGGTAAAGCGACAGATGCTATAAAAGAAGGACATAGTGTCTTACTAACTTCATTGTTAACTCTGGCTGTTCATCAAGTAGGTCATGCAGGTGGTATACCAACTGCCAAAAATGAACTAGGACTATACGCAGTTGAACAACCTAAGGGCGACCCTACGGCTGGTGTTCCTTGCTTAGTGGCTGCAGTAGGCGCTTAAACTTTACTCACTGGATCGCCACACTTGCTGCGCAGGTCCGCGATGACGAGTTTTAAAGCAACTTTATTTTGTACACTAGTGCGCGAACGCGGGGATCTATGGATCTCCAATCAAGCCGGAGATGACAAGGAAATTATAGAATAAGTGTGGATTGCTGGGCTGCGCTCGCAAAGACGCCAAAACCAGCAGCAACTCGTCATCGCGAAGCCTGAAAGGCTGTGGCGATCCATACTTAGTGGATAGTATAAAACTGGATTCTATGGTCAAGCCATAGAAAAACTAGTGGGTGGAACGGCCTCCTTACCGCAATTTCCTCTTGACTTGTTCCGCCGTAGTTTCCCTACGACTTGATCGTAGGGTCCATTTCTATACTTTCCGAATACACCCCATTAACTAAAAATTAATTTTCCCCTGGTATCATAAACCTAGTGCGAATTTTGTGGTTTTAGTTATGTCTATTAGAAAGTCTTTAGCAATTGCAGTATCCCTATTTTTGATGGCATCTGGCTTAGATGCAGCTGCAAATCCTGTACAGAATTTAACAAAGCTATTAACAGCAGTTCGTGCTGATAATTACGAATCTTCCGTTGCTGTAGCGGCCCGTGCAGAATTTATTAAATTAAATCCTGGGCAGCTTGGGCAAATTTTACAAGCACCAGAGCATGATGCATTATTTGCAACCCCTTATGGTTTTAGCCTTATTCACGGGTGGATGTTGAATAAATTTGCTCACCATGATTTACCGTTTTATATAAACCAGAATTTTAGTTTCGATAAATATATTAGGAATTTGATTGCTGCTATGCCTGCTGCTATAAGACAAAATATTTCCCAAAAATGGGGCTCTGCACGTGGGGCAATAGAAGAAAACCGTTGGGCTTATTATCAGCACATGCAATATATTCCCGCTGCAATTGCTCAGGCAGGAACAGCTGCAGGTACAATTGCTGCTGATGTCATTCGCTCAGCTTATACTTTAGCGCTTCCCAACGCAGATTTAAAAGAACATATGAATTCTATTATAGCTGGTCGCATTCCAGCCGAAGTGCCGCAAGCACAAGCAAAGCTTCACAGCATTATGACTTTACTACTGAGTCAATATAATATTGCTTCACTTTTGCCAGAGGAGCGTGAAATAGCTGACGTTCAAAAATTTGTAGAATTTGTTGTAGAGCATGTTCCTGCACTTTATAGAGCCCCAGGAGTTCGGGATGTAACCTTAGAGCAAGTTTATACGGGGCAAACAGGAGAGCAACTACGTATTTTTGTAGCTCATTTGATTCGGGTTAGGCCTGCATCAGCTGCAGAAGAAGAAATAAATGGGGATATTGAGCAAGTAGTATTTTCTAGTGTAGCCCATGTTCGTCAACATCAAGCAACTGCTGGTGCTGCAGATAAAATAGTAGTATCACGAGAAATATTACCTGTATATGCAGCTGCTGCAGCAGCTGTTGCAGCTGGTGGTGTAGCAGGATCACCTCAGAAACGTGCAATAAGAGCAGCATATGAAGATTCTCTATCTCCAGCTCCACATGGAAGTCAATATAAGGTTGATTGGCAAAGGCGATCAGTTTTTGATCTACATGGTGTGCATGAGACCATTTTGATGGAGCGCTTAGGTCAGACGACTTCTTTGGTAGGTCTTTCATACTACGAAATTTCGGATATTTTTAAATTTTTTGTCGATTACCTTGATAAGTTTAAGAGAGCTGATACACCAAAAAATATTGATCCCGCTCAAGGCCCTTATATGACAAAGCTAGGACGGCTGAACATAAGCTTAGCGCACGTTCTTTCTAGGTGGTTCAAGCTGCTAGCTGATGGACCTAGGGCAGACACAGCAGAAGCGCTTGAATTTATAAATACGAACAAGAGTCATTTTGTTAAGAGTATGGAAAAGCATGGTGTGATTGAACCTCTTTCGTCTGTGAAAAAGGTGCCAGCTGGAGCAGGAGGTGCTGCAGCTGGTCGTGATGAGGTAGTTAGAAACTTATTTGGATCTGACTGAACATGATGATGATGACCATTAAACCACATACACGTGATAAATAAAAATTTCAGCAAACCCAAGGCGTTGGTAAACGCTTAAACCATCGGCGGATGCTTCTAGCACGCAATGTTTATAGCCCAGTGCATGGGCTAAATTCATGGAAAATTGTACCATCTGGGTGCTATAGCCTTGTCGTTGGTGAGTTGGGGTGGTTGAAACATTATCAATACGAACGCCATCATCTAAGAAGGTTAAGGTAATCGCTGACACAGGCTGTCCTTCTTGGGTGCCAAGAAAATGTTGCATATTTGTGCCCTTAGCTTTTGCACGGTCCAGGGCTTGGGCATATTGACTGATCGTCTCATCTGTACCGCCAAAGGCATCTTTCATAATTTGAAGCCAACCGGTTTTATTCACATCGGCTAATTGAATAATTAGTGGAACTTCAGGCTCAATAGCACTTTGCACAGGATTGCTTAGGGGGCAATACATAACTGTGGATGCTTCATCAAAAACAAGCCCATGATTTTTCAATGCATTTTGCAGCGCGGGTGTATCAAGGTCTTTTGGTACAACATAAACCCAATGGGGAATGTTATTATTTTTGAAGAATTCTTTAGCGTCGCGTATTAGCTGTTCTGGTTGTGGGTGGGGTTGTCGTTGCAAAAGCACATTAAATTTTGCTTCATCAATGTCGCCAATATAAGCAATGAACCCTTCGGCGAATACGTGTTTCTTTAGGCTAATGCTGCTAGAAAAGTGATCTTCTAGAAGGTGAAAATGATTTTGAAGATTAAATGCTATAGGCTTATTCATAGCGATTCCTGCAACGCAGGCGTGGCAATCAAATGGGTGATTTCTTTAATCAAAACCACCACCTCTGTTCTTTGCTTGCCATAACTTGGCGGCTCGTTGTTCAAAAGCTGTCATCATTGTATGCGCGGCACCGTCTAATAGCTTGCCTACAGTTAATTGTAACAGGGCTGACTGTAATTTGAAATCAAGGGTGAAGCCCACTAAACAATGATTGTTTTCATGATTCGTGAATTGCCAGCGAGATTCTAAAAATTTGAATGTGCCATCTGCTTTAGCTTTTGCTTCTACGGCATCATCAAAAATAAACACTTCAGACCGGTAGGTTTTATCAAATGCCCCAACCCCTATGGTTAAATCGGCTTCAAAAAATGTTGGGGTTTTAGGGTATATGGCCACTGTTTTTAGCATGGGTAAAAAGGCAGGATACTGTTCAACATCTGCCACAATATCTTTTAAAAAAGCAGGCGAGTAGGGGAGCGCTTTAGATGTTTGAAACATCTGCATTTACCATAGCTTTGCGTGCCGCTGAAAGTCGCATAAAATCATCTCCCGCGTGATACGACGATCGGGTAAGCGGGCTGGCAGCAATTAGTAAAAAGCCCTTTGAACGGCCACGGCTTGCGTAATCATTGAATTGTTCGGGGGTAATAAAATCCATTACTGGGTGGTGTTTGGGGGTGGGTTGCAAATACTGACCTATGGTCATGAAATCGACATTGGCTGACCGCAAATCATCCATCACTTGAAAAATTTCGTGCTTTTCTTCGCCAAGGCCAACCATAACGCCAGATTTGGTGAAAATTGTAGGGTCAAGCTTTTTCACTGTATCAAGCAATCGTAAGGAATTGAAATACCTGGCACCTGGCCGGACTGATGCATACAAACGTGGTACGGTTTCAAGGTTGTGGTTAAACACATCAGGCTTGGCTTTTACAACTATTTCTATGGCGTGTTCTTTACGTAAAAAATCAGGTGTTAGCACTTCAATAGTTGTGTGTGGTGACGTGTCACGAATAGCTCGTATTACTTGGGAAAAATGCTCGGCGCCGCCATCATCTAAGTCATCACGATCAACTGATGTAATAACCACATGAGATAAATTCATTTTTGCAACAGCCTTGCCCACGCGTTCTGGTTCGTGTGGGTCTAACAGATCGGGTAGTCCTGTTTTAACGTTACAAAATCTACAAGAACGTGTGCACACATCACCCAGAATCATGAAAGTGGCGTGGCGCTTAGCCCAGCATTCACCAATGTTAGGGCATGCAGCTTCTTCGCATACTGTGTGCAGCTTATGCTCTGCCACAATAGCTTTTGTTTGGAAATACTCTTTTGATGTTGGGGCCTTGACCCTAATCCAATCAGGTTTTTTAAGAGGTAAAGACTCCACTGATTATCCTTATTGCGTGTTTACGCGAATGTCTCTGGCTTTTAATAAAATGATATTCTCTAGTTCTCGTGATGCTTTGTTATCCATTCCAACATCGTGCCAGCCATCATTTTGTTTTGCCTGCTTATATACGCTAACCTCTAATGCGTTAGAGTTCAACTTACTGTCTTTAATGCGCACTTGAATTTTTAGGCGGTCTTTTGCTCCTGCTGGTTGATACCAGTCAGTGACTATAACCCCGCCAGGTCCATCAGATGAAACGAGCGGCGCAAATTTCAAAGTATCAAGGCTAGCTTTCCATAAGTAGCTATTTACCACATATCCTGCTGAATCGTTAGTGCGTCCGCTGATTTTATCAGAGCCGAGAGTGATACCTTCAGGTCCAGCAAGTGATCCAAACCCAAGCTTTATTTTGTCTTCACGTGATTGTGGTGCTTCGGCTGTTTGTTGAGTGCTTGAGCACGCGCACAGCAACATTAAAAAACAAGAGCTAGTAACTTTTTTTAAAAACATATGAAAACACAAAATAAAAATTGTAATGCAATATAGCTAATTTCTTAAATTATTTCGAGATTTTAATTACATTATCATATTTAAAATTTTATGGAAAATTAACGGCAAATTTTAAATAAACCCTAACTTCTTTTAATTGTTCTTTAATTATTGTTTTGTATACTAAAAATACAATAACAGGTGAAAAAAACGCAGATATGAACAATGCAAACTACAAAATCGTAACTAGTGTAGGTTGTCCTTTATGGAACCGTATGCCGTAAAGTAAGTTTTTATTTTGTGTGACTTCACCGCAAAAACATCGGAGGAAGTCATGATACGCAAGTTTTTTCTGGTAATTCTCGCAACATATCTTCAATCAGCCTGCACCTTAAGCGCAACGGACATTTATCCTAAAAATTTACCTGACTTATTTTGGGAATTTCGAACACATTTTTATAGTCGGCTGTCAAACCCTGCGGCTACAAAAGAAGATTTTCAAAATACAATTTGTGAATTTGTAAGGGTTTGCGACTACATACCGGCTGACTTCGTTGTAAAAGACAAGCTCCGTGAAGATTTTAATAAGCATGGATTGTCGAGCGGTTTAAGCGCAGATGTGCTAGTTGGCGTGTTAAGCGCGTTGGATGAACTGGAAGCAAGAGAAGCCATAACTTTGGGTGACTCTTCATCAATACGCTCTTTAACTGGTAATGGAGCTGTAGCAACAACTAGCCATCTTCAAGAGGCGTTTGATTTATACCCCCACAATATTTCAAGTTTTTTTTGGGTTGCACGTAATCATTTTTATGTAAACGTTGCACAAGATGGATGCACTGTATCTGAATTACGGAACCTTTTATGTGAATTTATTAGCGTTGGTGACCACGTGGCATCATCTCCTTTCATGAGAGAAAGCTTACGTAGTGATTTCAATGAATTTGCTTTCGGTAGAGGTGTTAAGCGAAAAAGAAAAGTAGAAACATTAAAAGTTTTATCAGAATTAGAAGCAATTGGTGTTTATACTGTAAGACCAATCCCAGGATATAATCCTATTCAAGCTGATGAAATTATCGCCCGATACGAAGAGGAAGTAAGACGGATTGCTAAGTATATTATTGATCAACGTGAGCTGAAGCAACGCGCACAGATTGCTGAAGCAAAAACTTTTTTGGGTGCTGCCTTCAGTGGTCTGCTTACTCCTGAACAAATTGCTACTCGTCTTAAAGTGAATATTCGGGGCCAAGATGCTGCCATGAATACTTTAGGGCTTATTGGGCATAAAATCATGGCACAAATTCGTTTAAAGCAAGAAGATGCTTCATGGAGATTCCGTCCTCCTCATGCATTCCTTGTTGGAAAATCAGGTTCAGGGAAAACCCAATCGATTATTGAGTTATGCAAAATTATTGGCATTCCGTGGATTAGAGTAAATGCTCCAGAAGTAGTGGGAGAAGGGTTTAAGGGGCCAACTATGTCATATTATTATGATCAACTTAAACAAGCAGGAAAAATTCCTCCCTATGCAGTTGTGCTCTTAGATGAAGCAGGAAAAATGGGGAAAACTGGATCTGGAGACGACGCACCGAAATATGGTGGCAGTATTATGAGAACCTTATTGGCTCATATGGATGGAGCAAATGTGAAATTGTCTGCTGGACAGGATGGCAGAGAAGAATCAATGTCTACTCACTGTTTTACCTACATTGCAACAGATGCATGCGCTCATGTTCCCGATTCAATAGACCTTACAGCTGAGTCTTTGAGTTTTTATACTGGAATGCCGTTAGAACTTGTTAATCGTTTCAGCCAAGGAATTATAAAACTAGTGCCACATACAGAGTTCAGTTTGGTTAATATTTTGAAAAACAGCACAGAGGGTGCATATAATCATGAACGTAGCTTCTTCAAAAAACTGTACGATATTGACTTGATAATTGATGATGCAGGATTAAGGGTTATAGCAAAAAGATCTCTGAAAGATTCAACAGGTGCGCGAAAGCTTGAAGAATTATTAGGACACGTGTTAGCGCCTTTATATAGCCTGCCCGAAGAATTAATTACAGAAGTTGATGGAGCAAGAACAATCACATTGACTGAGCAATTTGTAAAAGATCATTTGCCACCGCCAGTTAAAAAAATAAAGGATGAACCACCCTTTGGTATGTATACTTAGTGCTCTAGGAATTGTTCGTGGATAATACGTTCTTCTAAGTGGTGATTTGGGTCAAACAAAAGCGTATAGGGCATAGAGGTATCTAGCACAATTTTTACCGTATGAACTTTGTGGATCAATCTTTGATCAGCGGTTAGTTTTACTGGCCGTTGCTCAGGTTGCTGCACTTCCAGTTCAATTTCCACTGAACTAGGGACTAAAGCACCTTTCCAACGTCGTGGCCTAAAAGGACAAATAGGAGTGAGAGCAATTAAGCCCGATTCTAAAGGAAGAATAGGACCCCCTGCTGATAAGTTGTACGCGGTACTGCCAGCAGGTGTGGCTATGATTAGCCCATCGCCAATTAATGAATTCAGTTGGGTTTTGCCATTTAACTTAATGACTATCTTAGATGTTTGTGCGGAGCTTCTAAATAAAGAGATTTCGTTAAAAGCTTGCGCTTCGTATTTTTCTCCAAATGCGTCTGTCACATTAGCTTTTAAGGAAAACAGCGTAGTCGACTTGGCATTAGCTATTCGTTCAGGCAGCTTCTCTAATTGTTCGGGGTTGTTCAATAAAAATCCTATAGTGCCTGTGTTAACACCATAAACGGGGATTTTATGATTTTTTAATTGATGCAACGTATGCAACATAAAACCGTCACCACCAAAAGCGACAATTGCTTCAGCTTGTTCAATTGGCACTGCTTCTAAAATGCCTTCCGCAATTTTTGCAAAGTTTTTTGCTTTTTGCTTGTGTGATGCCAGTATTGCAACTTTCATAAGCTACAAATCACCAACATAAATACCAATTCCTTTTGCTGTTTGAATCAATAATCCTTTGGGATCAACTGTGCTGTAGATATCAATAGTTGATTCAATTGGAACTGACTTTAGCTGATTGTTTTGCCAAATGACCATTTTTCCAAAGTCTTGAGCGGCTACCATGTCTACGGCTTTCACCCCAAACGCTGTTGCTAAGATTCTATCTTGAGCATTCGGCTGACTGCCACGTTGAACATGACCCAAAATAGTTGCTCTTGTGTCGGCATTAATACGTTTTTCAAGTTCTGCACAAAGGTACTGCGAAACGCCACCATATCGCGGCATCTCATTATGTGATTTTCCTTGTAAAACAGAGCTATCAGCAAGTGTTTTAACTGCTTCTGATACAACAATTAAAGAATGATTCCGTCCCGTTTTACTTATGTTTTGAATCTGTTGACAGATTGATTCAATATTGTAAGGGATTTCAGGAATAAGAATTACATCTGCGCCACCTGCAATGCCTGCAGATAAAGCTATGTGCCCGGCATCACGTCCCATGACTTCTAATATCATTACACGGTCATGACTAGCTGCAGTTGGCTGTAGCCTATCAAGCGCTTCAACGGCAACACTAACTGCAGTGCTATAGCCTATGGAAAGTTCTGTTTCAGCAAGGTCATTATCGATTGTTTTTGGAATGCATACTAAATTCATTCCGCCTTTTTTTGCTAGCTTGCTATTTATACGCATGCTGCCATCTCCACCAATGGCAATAATAGCATCTAGCTTCAAGTCGTTATAACCTTCTATTGCATCATCAGAGCGATCGACTCGTAAGCCATCTTCCGACGGAAAAAAGAAAGGATTTTCTTTCGTTGTGCTTCCTAAAATTGTGCCGGCAGAACGTACCATGCCTTGGTCACATTGGGTGACTGTTAGGGGGATGTATTCTAATGGTCTGCGAATCAAACCGCTTGTGCCTTTTAGAATACCAAAAACCTCCCAACCATAATGCTGAATGGCGCGTAACGTAATTGCGCGAATTGTGGCATTTAAACCAGAACAATCTCCACCACTGGTTAAAATACCAATTCTTTTTGCCATTTGCTTACCCCTTATTCAGCTTTTTATCTATTTTTTGTTGACGCTGGAAAATCATGCTACGAATCGTAACATAAGAATCTGACGATGTCTCGTAGATGTCATCCAAACTGTTAAGTAGGCCAGCACGAATATCAACAATATCCACTGCAGTAACACCCCAAAGCCAATTTTGAAACTGATGATGGTTGTTATGATGACTCTTTGAATGACGTGCAAAGTAGCGTGCTGGGTCGGCAAACCAATCAAATGCATAGCCAGTTGCGCCTCTGAACGTTGTGGGCCCAAGAATCGGCAACATAATGTATGGTCCTGCTTCAACACCCCATGTTGCTAAGGTTTCGTTAAAGCTTGTTAGCTCTTCTTTGATACCAATAAAATCAGCAAAATCAATTAAGCCAAAAATCCCCAATGTTGTATTTAAAATAAATCTAAAAGTTGTTGTTGTTGAGTGCTCAACACGTCCTTGAAGCAAGTGATTTATACAATTAATGGGCCCATGAATATTTTTTATAAAACTTCTAGCGCAATATTTAACATTTTCCGGTGTTCCCATGTCATAAGCAATTGCAACGTGTTTAATAATTGCTGCATCTAAAACACGGTTAAAACCGTACATATATCGGTTAAACGTTTCTAACGGATCAGGTTCGTGCAGCGTAAACTCATCTTCTTCTACTTTTTTACTTTGGGTATCTGGTACAGAAGAACAGCCACATAAAGTCAGTAATGCTAAAAATATCCAACCCCGAAGCCGCATAGAACTCTTAATTGTGTTAATTCTTTAAAACTTTAACAAAAATTATGTTAAAACCCAAGATGTATAGTAAACAAAACCGTGCTAGATTTAAGGTTGTGGAGGATCCATGAGTAATTTCGTGTTTGATGAGCGTGCATTGCAAGCGCTGAAAACCTTACAGCAAGCTGGTTTTGATAGCTGGTTTGTTGGTGGATGTGTGCGCGATTCGCTGCTCGAGAAACCTTTCACAGACTACGATATCGCGACCACAGCTCATCCTGCAGATTGTATTCCCCTTTTTCAAAAAAAATTTGAACTTGATCTAAAAGGAGAAAAATTTGGTTGTGTGCGTGTTAACTATGAAGACTTATGGCTTGAAATCACAACACTTCGCAAAGACGTTAACCCAGATGGCAGGCACACAAAAATTACGTTCACAACAGATGTGGCAGAGGACGCCAAGCGCCGAGATTTTACAATTAATGCTCTGTATTGGAATGAGAAGGCTATTATTGATTTTTTTGACGGACAAAAAGATCTGGAACAACATGAGGTCAAATTTATTGGCAAGGCTAATGATCGGGTTCAAGAAGACTATTTACGAATTTTACGCTTTTTTCGTTTTTCAAGTGTTTACGCGAATGAACTGAACCAGGAAGGGCTTAAAGCTTGTGTAGATCATCAAGAAGGGCTTCGGTATTTATCAGGGAATCGCATCTGGTCTGAATGGTCAAAAATACTATTTGGAAAAAATACTTTAAGAGTTTTGCAAGTTATGGAAACTAACGATATTGATAGCACTTTATTTGGTGCAAAAATCAGCATCGCTAACTATTTGGCTTATAAAGGTAGAGATGCCTTATTGCTAACTCACTTGCTGTTGCCATCCATTCATATTCAACATTTGGTGCACAGATTAAGCGTGAATCAAGCACAGCAAGAATGGTTAGAATCTGCTAGCGCCTTAACCATTGAGCATGATTTTCGCCTAAGCTACTTGCAGTATGGTGAAAGCGCCAAGGAACTTGTGCGGTATTGGGCGAGCAAATACAACAAAAACGCTGACGAAATTTTTACTCAGACTTTTTGGAGCATCCCAAATCCTGTTTTTCCGTTTGCAGGAAAGGACATTCTAAAACTCGGTTGCCAACCTGGTCCAATTGTTGGAAACTATTTGCAAATCGCTCACCAATGGTGGGTGAAAAACAACTTTAGCCCCAGCCACCAGGATTGTTTGTGCTATGTCGAATCCCTACTTAACAAATGAAGCGCAATTGCTTTACGCCAAAATTTTACATGATATCGCTGCCCCTTTAGGGGCTTTAACTTTATGCATGGATGATATTAAAAATGCTCTGCCAGAATCAGCAGAGCTTGTTGAACTGAGTATTGAAACATTATCGCAACGCATTAGTTATTGGCGATTAATGGTGACCGGAAGCGCCCAATCTCCTACCTATTCCGATGCCGCAAACGCAATACGTGCAATGGCCAAACTAAAATCAACTGAGGTAACTTTCGTTCATTCTGAAGACTATCAAGGGGAATATGTTCGCCTACTACTAGCACTTGCACTGGTTTGTTTGGAAAGTCTTCCACGTGGAGGGAAGCTTATCATTGATGCTGACCAGGGCAATGTAACAGCGTCTGGTGAAAAATGTTATATTTCAAAAGAAATTCAAGATGCTGTAAGTGGATGTGTTGATGTGCCTTCTAGCCGTCATTCCCTTGGAATGCTTATATACAATTGGGCAAAAAACTTTAACGCTGTAGTGAATTGTGAGCATGAACCAACCAAGCTTGTGCTTGCCTTGGCTAAATTTTAAAGTTCAAAGCTGACTGATATTTTTTAAGGAGAAAGCATTATGAATACAGCATGCAAAAAAGCTACAAGTAAGACTCCTTATCTTGTTAATAAAGCAAACGTTGTTCCGCGTGACACAGGTTATGGTGAGCGGATATATGAACTTGCGGGGCCTATTGACGGTAATATTCGCAAACACTGCATTGCAATTGTTGATATTGATCCAGGAAAAAGTTCAAAAAATCACTTTCATCCTGAAGTTGAAGAAACGTATTTTGTGCTAGCAGGTAGTGCACTTGTCACTGTTGATGGAGTTGACGTTACGCTTGGACAAGGGGATCTTATTGCAATTCCTACCGGTGCACATCACAAGGTAACAAACTCTTCTAATACTGAAGTTTTGCAACTATTCGTTACCTGTGCTGAACCTTGGACGCCTGAATGTAGCGTGTTTTTAGAATAGCATTGCAGATGTTAGCTCATTAACTCAGCAAATGAATACACTTTGCCACTATAGGTAAAATGGAATTTTTCACGACCTTCTAATTCTGTATTGGAGGGGCGTGTGTATAGCCAGCTACACATAAATTAGGTATAATTTTAAGGAAATTGTAACTTAAAC
>JBAXJB010000027.1:0-22157 GCA_037138055.1 Alphaproteobacteria bacterium
TCATTTTTTATCTTCTTGTGTTTTCAAGCTCAAGAGCATTTGCATGAAAGCATCATCCTCTTCTTACCATAGTTTTTTCATTCGTTGCTTTTCTTCACGGCTGCTATATCTATGAATGAAATTACCTGTTGTCTTATCATGCACACCATCAAATTCCAGTCCAAGTGCCCAATCGAAGGCAGTCGTTGGCTTAGTAACTGTAGCAAAAGCTTGCTCAGCTTCTTCAACACTTGCGTAATAATCGGCTATTTCCAAATACCTGCATGCGGAAAAAGGTGAATAGCTAGGTAGATCCATATATCTACCACAATCGGCCGCAAAAGGAGCTCTCATTCGTTGCATGGTTAATTGAATGAGTTTTGTTAACTTCTGATTTTCTTCTGCTGTTTTGCGCATGGCTATTGTTTGAAATCTTGAAAAAATAGAGGGAACATTTAATATTGCTTTATAAGTAATGTCTGAAGGTCTATGCGCTTGTAATGTTTGGAACAATTCCTCAAGAGTATTCGCGTTATTAAGCATTGCGTTCTCTTGTTCTATAACAGGTGTAACTTCCTCAACAGGCAACACGCGGTTATTGGGTACAAAAACTAGTCCTATTGATCTTGCGAATTTCTCTGTCTCTATTTCCCCAGAACAAAAGTCTCTGCCTTGGCGAAAACTTTTGGGTGCACTTGAAAAAGCTGAAGTAGCTTCTTCAACCGATGGATAATAATTAGCAAGAAATAATAAATCATGAAATGCTTTTAGGGTGTAGGTACTGCTTCCAATGGTCTCTCTTATCAACGTAACCAGAGCTCTGTTTCTTTCTTCTGGCATGCCCTCAGCTATTGTCGTGCATGCTCTTCCTAAAGAAACATGTTCGCCATCAAGTGGTTCACCATCCAACGATATCATTATTGATTTTGCTTCGAAAATAGGATGTGCAGCAAGTACTTCAGAAATTGTAGTAGCAGCGCGTATATCCAAACTAAGCAGGCATGCTATTCTGCGTGCTATTTGTTCCCCTGAACCTGAGTTTTGTTGTTCCAAAAGTGTTACTAATCTCTTCCTTTTTTCTTCTGTTTCTTCATCAAGTGGTAGAAATATAGGTGCAAAAACTTGCTCCATACCCATCAACATAACCAAACACAAAAACAATTTTTTCATAAACCCCGCCGTAAAATGCAACGCTAATAGCATTGTAAGTAACCCTAATTAAAAACAGGTTAAGCAAATTTCAAAAAAGTGGCTTTTTCTTGAAAATGCCGCTACATTGCCAATAGATTTTTAATTCATAAGTATAAAATGACAACAACAACTTCTTCTGTTTCCAATGTTCCTATTTTTGGTTGGTTCGTCCACCGTGGCTATTTGCAAGGTGTTTTTTGGGCACTAATGATCTGCCTAGTCAGTTCAACCAATGACGTATTAATGCGTTTTTTGGGTGAGCGTCTTCACGTTGTGCAAATCATGTTTTTCCGCTTTTTGTTTAGTACCATTGCTGTGCTACCGCTTATGCTGCGTCATGAAAAAAATCTTTTCAAAACAGCACATCCAAAAAACCATGCATTGCGTGCCATTGTTGGTGCAGTAGCCCTTGGGCTTTGCTGCCTTTCAGTGAACATTATGCCCTTGGCTGAAAACACTGCAATCATGTTTTGTGAACCATTATTCTTCCTACCAATGGCATACTTTTTACTAAAAGAAAAAGTTGATAAAAATCGCTGGATTGCAACACTTGTAGGCTTCTTTGGTTTGCTTGTAATTGTGCAACCAGGCATGGAAAGTTTTCGAATTACTGCATTCGTACCTATGGGCGCTGCCATGCTTTTTGCTTACCTTTGCGTGATGGCAAAACGGATGATTTCAACAGAGCACACTCTAACATTGTTATTTTACTTTGGTTTGGGAACGTCAATTTTTGCTGGTCTGTTCTTACCATTCTTCTGGACCGCGCCAACCATACGCGAATTGGTATTTTTAGTTTTCTTAGGAATTGGTGCAAACCTTATTCAGGTATGTCTGTTCCGCGCCTATGCAGCGACTGATGCTTCTGCCCTAGCACCATTCCGTTATACCGAATTTTTGTTTGCAGGAACGTTTGGCTTTTTGTTCTTCGGTCAAATTCCTGACCTTACAATTATTTTAGGAGCTGGCGTCATCGGCCTTAGCGCTTTTTATATTTCCTACATGGAAACAAAAAAGGAAAGCGCTAAAAAGTAATGGATATGCCTCACGACTTAACCTTCGTGAGGTTTTTCTAATATCCCAGGGTGTACTCAAGTCCTTCAGCGCCTGCATGCTGAGCCGATGGAGTTACTAATAAAAATCCGACAAGGGTAAAAAGTATAAAGCGCATAAATCATATCTGTTATTGTTTATAGCCTTACTTTGCCCACCTAATAGTTAACGTGAAGTTAAATTTCTGCATAAAAAAATAGGTGCCCAAAAGGACACCTAAATTTATAAGATAAGGATTCTTATTTTGCTTTGTGACCCTTATGATCATGATGGCCTTTGTGACCATCATGACCTTTTTTGCCATCATGTGGTGCTGCTGGTGCTGCGCCTTCTACTGGTGCTGCTGGTGCTGCACCTGTTGCTGCCATTACTGGTGTAAGTGCTGCTGCTCCGAAAAATGCAAGAAGCGCAAAACATGTATATTTCTTCATGATTAGTATCTCCGTAAAGTGTTTGTACTCGTAAAGTCTGGCATATTTATAAAATTTAACAAGTAGCAATCTAAATTTTTATTAAAATTTTCATTGATGTGCTGACTAACTGCGAAATTCCCGTAACCTATTGATTAACGCGGTAATGTCAGGTTTGGTTACGGCGCCGTTGTGAATCAATGCATGATTTTGAATATTTGAAAAGATAGCGTCAGCGCTAGCAGTGGCTAATCCTTCAACAAACCTCCTCGAATCTAAACGACGATCTATAATACTCAATGTTGTCAGTAAATTGATTGAAGGTAGATCTAAATCGTCTTCTGATTCTGACATGGTAAAATCATCTATCTGCCGAAGGCTATTGCGGTCATATTCATAAACTCTCTTGCCTTGGTCTGTATAAACTCTGGAATAATGTAGCTTATAGAGTTTTAGTTCTTGATTGATGCAAAACTCTCCTAAGTTTATCAGTATTGAATTTGCTTCTTCCGTTGTTGTGCTTTTTTTGTACATAGCCAACGCTTTATCAAACTCGGTCTTTATCTCATTCCCCAATGCGTTGCGAATATGCGTGGGGGGAAAAAGTTGGCCTACTTCTGCAAGTCTGCCATCTAGCAGTGATTCAATCGGTGCGATTGGGTAGTTGATTCCTCTAACGGTGCTTGCTGTGGTTTGTTCAAGGTGTGCGTTTGGTTGTTCGTCAAAAGTTGCAGAATAAACAGCCCCTGACGTTAGCAATAAAGACAAAAAAACGTGTTTAACAATTCTCAAATTCGTCATCTGAAATCCTCTGATAATATGTGTATTTCTGTGGTTTTCTCGGCTCAGCGCAAGCAGAGTCAAATCTCCTCACGGCTTAATTATCAATATAAAAGAGTGGGTTTAATAATCAGTTAAGAAGCAACCGTCTTGAGTGTGGCTAATAAGTTTTTAGACTTGGTCGTGCCTAAACTATATGTGCATAGTTCCCATATTGCTGTTGTACGGCTTCAATCCAATCTTTGCATGCACCCAATGGCACACTTTGAGTGTACGCTCCAGGAATCGTGATTCCTGTATTAAACAAAGGAATAGAACAACAAAGCAGATTGATGCCAGTAAGAATACAGTTTGAAAAAAGAGCACAACTAAAATACAAACTTGTCATTATGTTGAACGGTTGTTCTGGGGTTCTTGTACCCTTATTAATAGACACTAATTCATCTTTTTCATTAATCACGCCACCTCCGCTCATTCTTTCCCTTGAATGTGCTTCAAATGACTCAAGAGGTCGTGTTGTTTTAGACTTATTATATTGTCCGTAAGGTGTTGAATAAATTCCAAGGCTTTGCGGTTTCATGGAGCAATTGTGTGTGTAGCATTGTCTTGCTCGTCTTTTTTCATCAGATAGGGTAAACCAATTATTTCCAAAAAGTTTAACTCCATACCCCACATAAGTTAAAAGGTGCTGATAATCTTCAAAAACTTGTTGTTTTGAGAATTCATAATTTATTTTTAGTCCATCTAATCCCTCAACAGGCCTATCTAAAACAAGTACTGCCAGATCATAATCATTATATTCCTTATATTTGGGATGCACAAAAAAATGTTTGACCCTGTAGCACTCTACCCTTTTATTGGCAATTTCAAAACCAACTTCGTAACCAGCTTCATCACTAAAATAACGAAATTTGAAACAGCAATGTGCAGATGCTAAGCAGAATCCTTTGCCAAATTTTTCACCAATATAAACAGCTGATCCACAGCTTGATGGCCAAATAGGGTTTGTTATTTCATCTTTTTCAATGATATAGCGATACAAAATACCAACGTTATCATATACAGGTTTTGAATGTGCTAACTGTACTAAGGATTCATCTTTTCGTGATTCTTCAATATCAATATCTATATTTGGTATAGGGGCATAACTAGCAGCTATTTTTGCAGTTAAAATAACCAATGAAATCCATTTTATCATTACGTATAACAGGCAAATTACCCTGTAAATAGTTTGAGATATTTCACATTAAAAATGGGTTAACTCTCACGAAGAAGTTACGTGAGAGTTTTAGGGCTTATGGTTTTGACGTATTAAATGAATAATATAATCCGTATAAAATCAGCCCGCTTGTTACAGATGATGCTACTTGAATGTTGTATTCAGACAATGCGGGAGCATAATAAATATTTTTAAGCTGTTTAATAGCGTTTTTACAAAAATAGATAAAAATTGTTGTTCCCTCGTCATTTAAATTAGCTTTCGTTTGTTTGATATCAGATTGTTCTTCCCGTATTACTTTTCCAGAAACGCTTTGAATGCGAGCTTCTTCCATATGCGAAAGTTCAATGTCTTCAGCAGATGCGCACAAATCTGACAGGGTCAAGAAGGTAAATGCGGTAAGTATTTTAAGGTGCTTTTTCATGATGGTATCCTTAGTTAAGTTTTAAAATTAAGCGTTTTTAGTGAATAAGCTTGATATGTTTCTACATGGCATCCTCCTTAATAAATGCGTAGATGTTTTTCCAGAATCGTCATCCAGGGCCATCGTCAGAGAGCGTAAGGATCCAGTCCTATAGAATCATTTGAAAATATTCAGATATAAAAAAACCGCAGCGAAGACGCTGCGGCGTGGTGTTGGTTATGATGAACGCTCAATCAAGCATTCTATGTATTAAATGAAAACAACATTGGAGTTTGCGATGGGGCCTAGGTAAACGATCAAGGTGATGTGGAGGCGATTTTTCCTTTAAATCTCTTCACATTCCATTTACGAAATGGTGATAGATTGAATTTCTGTATGATATTAGCAATCATCTGTAATAGAGGAAGAAAATGAAGATATTCAAAATGATGTTTGTAAATGCTGCACTCAAAATAGCTTTATGTTTTCTTGCTGTTATTGTTACTAAAAACCCTATTGCAGCTGATCCATGGCTCATAGATGTTGAGTTTGGGAACACTGCGCAGTACGAGGGATATATTCCTCGTGGAACAAATATAATATGCAACGGTACTGGTACAATAACTTTTGCAGGGTATAGATTTGCACCTGCACCTACTCATTTTTCTATACAAGTTTTGCTAGCAGCAGGTTTTGCACAAGATCTCACTCACAGGGTAATAGCAGCTCCGCGAATTTTTTGGATGGTGCATCGCGACGATTTCCTCCGCGATTCGATTTTCACTACAGAGATTAAACCTCAAATGCGAGATAGTGCTTGATAAGAATGCCTTAAATCTCTTCACATTCCATTTGCCAGCCAACCTTTATGCCCCATTCATTTGTGTTCAATGAATATTGCACAATGCGCATAACAAGCAACGGCCTGTAACAGATAAATCCACCTGTATTTGGCGTTTCTAGCTGCACTCGTCTTCCTACTGATTGCAGAATCCGAATTTCAGCTTTGTCTTCATTGTAAGCATATATTGAACCATTCACCGGAATTTTGTCTAAATGCAATTCCCGTTGGTTGGGTTCAAATTTTTGCCACAAGCGTTGAATGCACCCTAATTCAATTTCGCGTCCACGGTATAATCCATCAGTTGCAATGGCGGCTTTGTCACTGCATTTTATTAGGCTTTTGTATTTTGTGTGGGTGTCTTCGCCAAGGTAAATTAAATCGCCATTAATATTTCGGTGAAAATCGCCTTGGTTTATGGGAATAAGTTCTTGTTCGCATCCGCGTGCGGAAAAGGGTGGAAGTCCGCCAATATTAATGGTTAGTTCTGTTTCCATAATTACCCCTAGCCATTTTGCGCCCAACGGGGCAGTGCAATAATTAGCGTGCTGTCATAACGGTCAATTGTATTCAGCAGGGTTTCAATCATGTAATCGTCTGAATGGGTCATGCTACCCTCTCACAATTGCTTCAAAATATTGTTGAACATTGCGCGTTTTATTTAAGTTGGTCGGAATATCAACAATGCTGTTTTCAAGGCGAAGGGTTACAATTTTTCCATCTTCCAAGTTGATGGTTTTGCCATCAATTGATCCCCGTAGTTTTTCAGCAATAGTGATTGATTCTTTTCCGCTTAGCTTGTTGCTTAAGGTTCTCGCTTTTAACTTAAGTCTTGCCCGGGGTGAATGTTGCCCCATAGCAAGAGATGTCCACACTTCTTCAAGTTCCAATATTATCATGGGGAATGTCGAGGTTTTTGCCGGATAGCTGATATGAATGTGGTCAGCCATTCCATGTTCGTCCGTTGACATCTGCATTTTTAACATGTCTCGTATCGCACTTAGTACACCGAAATCAGCCATCATTTTTCTCCTCGGTTCTCTCTTTTGCTAGACACTTAATGCAATCTAAGTTGCTTGTTTCTAGCCACGGAGTGTAAATATCTAAAAGTTTATGATTCCATCGTAGCTGCGTTAAATATGCATGTCTAGTATTGCTGATATGTTTTTTACGCATGACTATTTCATATCTATTTTGACAAGGCATAGCCTGGTCATTCGCCGTATTTTGCTGGAACGAAAGAGGGGTAATCTTTGCCCAAAACCATCCTCCTTCTTTTAAAGTTAGAGTGAAATCACCATCATCTTCTTCTGTGTGATAGCCATAGAAAGCTTGCACACGCTCGCTAAAGTCTGAAATTTTCATATTAATCTCCTAATTTGATACGGACGTAAAAAAAGCTCGACTGTATCTGGAATGCCACAATTTGACCCCTCTCGGTGTTCATACCAATGAGCCACTAACACCTTAATTACATGGTGAAACGCCTCTGGTACAAAGTCAGGATGCGGTCCGAACCCTGCGCTGTACGCAACCTCAATGGGAACTCCCTTGCTCAGCAAGCATAGGTAAGGGATGCCATTTTTTAGCTGCACGCTGAATTTTCGAACCCTTTCTTTATTCGAAGCTGTGAATACGTGAAACACTTCTTCAATTTCCAACAAATTGGGAAATGGTAACGCAAGGCGGATTTCACTACCCCCTTTCAAGGGTAGTGATGAAAATTTCCACTGGGTTGTCAGCAATGACCGATAGGTGAATTGCTCCACCCAATCATATGCAGCACGTTGAAGACTTTTTAAGAGGTTGTCTTCCGCATCGTGCTCAATACGCATATGCTCTTTTAATGCTGATAAGGTCACCAATTCCATGGGCGATACGTTAACGCGCTGAATCTGCATAATTATTCACCTGCAGTAATCAACTTAATCGCTTCAAAATCGACAACGTCTCCACCTAATCGCTGGGTTACATAAAACTCAACCAAAGGTTTTGCAGAATACGGATCACGCAAAATGGTGAATTCCCCGCGATCTACAATTTGGTAGCCTCTGGCAAAATTCCCAAATGCAATCGCGGTCGATGGTGCGTCTGGTTTTAATGCCGGCATCGCGTCACTTAATATAATAGGGAATCCAAGCAGCGAATTTCCGCCACCTTCAGTTAAGCTTGGTTGCCATAAATACCTACCAGTCGTTGGTTCCTTTAATCGTCGTATTTCAGCAAAAGCAGAACGCGACATAATCCACATTGCCCCTGCTAAATACGGTGTTTTCAAACTTGAAACTGTATCTAACAAAATATCGGCATTTACAATTGCGCCATTTTGGCCTGTGCGTCGTTCAACTAACTTGCCCCATTCGTACTGTTCATCGGCAACCCGTTCGTATTTTAAAAAGCCTTTCGGCATGCTGTCGCCAGATCCATTAATAAACGCATCTTCTTCCAGCTGACTGAATCGCTGTTCAATGCTATCCATCAACCAGCTTTCCAAGTTAATAACTGCATCATCAATCAACCGCTGGCTAATGCGTGTGCGTGCATACATCTCATGGGCAGGAATGATAATTTTCATTAACTCCGCCACATTGGTTTCTGCCCCTAACGTGGTTTCATTCGCCCATCCGGAATCTGTATGGCCTTTTTCTCGTACAATTTCCAAATGGTCTGATTGTATAGTCGCCCTCCCTGCAATATCTCTAAAAAGGGTAGGGCACACCGGCTTTTCAATAATCGATGAAATGCTCGGTTTGCGAATCACCAAACTTCCAGTACCATCCTGCGAAGACAAGGCCTTCTCACCGTGTTTCACAAAATTCTGTACGTTATTTCCCGTCTTCTCTTTTGTTTCAAATATTGGTCTATCCAAAGCCTTGTGTTGCATCTCTTTTGCGCTAAAGTTTTGTACTGCTTGTTCAAGACGATCTAATGATTGTTCTAATGGTGTAGTCATAGTTTTCCCTTTGTATGTTGTTGATAAAAAAAACCGCAGTATTGCTACTGCGGCGCGTAAGTTGTAAATGCTATCAGTGTTAATAATAGGTTTCTCTTGCCCCAATCCTTTCTGCCAATGCGTCCACCACATGCGCTAATCTATACTCAACTGGCGTATCCATAGATTTCACCCATTCAACTTTTGCCTTTGGGTTGGCTGCAAATGTTACTAGCGATATTTCATGTAAATGGACTTCCTGTAATAGCTGATGCCCCCGTGGTGAAGTCGCCGCTTTTTCCAAGGAAAACCCAATCGACAAACCATTCACTACATTGCGTTTTAAAAGCGAATACGCTTCTCGTCCTTTGCGAACATCAAGCAAAAGCTGACCTTTTACCAGCAGTCCGGTGGCATCTTCTTGCATACCAACCCATACGCCAATTGGGTGATGATGATCATGTTGCCATAGCATTTTTGGCCATGCTTCTTTCGCTCGCCAATCACTCAAGCTTTTCGCAAAAGCCCCCGGAACCACTTGGTCATTTTGAAAATCTACGCAATCAAAAACTGATGCGTACCCATAAAAAATCCCATCTTCTTCCAAGCTCTTTAAACAAAACGGGCTAGTTTGGTGCTGCTTCATGAATATCCCTATCTAAAATATCGCCGCCCGCAATTGGCGAATACCCAACCGCATGGCGTTTTTCGTTAATTGTTAAAAAATCTGCCGTTGCAACTTTTGCCCAAGTGGCTTCACGCTTGGGTGACAATGCCGCGATGCTGTCGTGGTCATAACCAAGTCTAAGCTCCTTACCAAAGTACGGCGCCAACCATAAGTTCATTTCCGCAACCAGGTGATCAAGCAACGGCAAAATCGTATCTTCCCACAGGTGAAACCGCGCTTCCCGGTAATTTGCAAAAGTTGCATCCCCAGGAATTCCTGCCAAAATTGGCGGCACACCAAATGCTTGGCAAATTTCCCTGGCTGAAACACTTTTTCCTGAAATAAAATCTAAATCCTTCGGGCTCAGCCCCATGTCTTGCCAAGAAAAATCTCCTTCCATCATCAGTATTCGCCCCGCATTTTTCCCACCTTCATATAAATGCGTAATATCTTCACGAAGCTGATTGCGCTGTTGTTCCGTCAAAGGCGCACTGTGATTGCTGGGCTTAATAATAAACGCCCCCGATGGTCGCCCCCCATTTTGCAAAAGCGCCAAGTTGTGATTTGACACCGCATTATGCTGATCAATGCTACACGCCGCTGCTTCAATGGGGCTTAACCCGTACCAATCATGTAAGGGGTGAAACTGCTTAATGTGTAAAATAGGGCATTTGCCATTGGCATCAACCCTGTACAATTTCTTATGGGCGCCCACTGAATATTCATAAGCTTCAATGCCTTGTGGTCCTGCAACAATACGCATTCTATCAGGCCGCAGGGCGTACAATTCCTGCACTCCATAATTATCTAACACCGCTTCAATGTACGCATTTCCAGAAAGCAATAAATGACTAACCACAGCTTCCATAAACGCCGATCCTGCTTGTTGAGGACTCGGGCAATTTAATAGGTTAAGCAACGGGTGCTGTTCAAGTTCTTGATCACTTCCATTTCTATATAAAAGCCATGGAACCGACCCCAACCCCCTGGCGATTAAATTCACGCACCGAAACACAATCACATTTCGCTGATACCCTTCATCTGCCAATTGTTCATAATACCTTGGTGTAAAAACCGGCTTTCCAACGGAACCCATGGCCAACATATTGGCATGTCCACTTGTTTGCCTTGGCCAAACTGTTTTTAAATTTTTGAAAAATTTCTTCATGGGTGTCTCCAGTCTTCCCGCGACTTGATCGCGGGATCCATTCTTTTGTTAATAAAAAAACGCCAAAAGCAGGGTGCTTTCAGCGTTACTATTTCTTAGTTTTTTTATGGCTTGAATTCTAACCAAACCTTCATCATCAGGGAGTACACATCTCTCCACCGTCATCATGAGGAGCTGCGCGACGTAATGATCCAGTGTGTAGTTTCAGATTATTTAGCATTAATTGATTTTCGGGAGTGTAAATTTAACGCTGACACCTGAACTTTACCTCAGGCACAATTCTCAATATTACAATTGAATTTTATCAAAAACCCGTATTTTGTCAAAAATTAAAATGTCCCGAATAATTTTAGATAAATTTTAAAAAATTCCTGAACAAAGAAGCCAAGCGGATTAGTCACCCCCTTGGCTTTTATCAATTATAGGAAGAAAGTTAGCTGTTAGTATCTAGCTAACCTAGTCCTGATTCTTTCAGGGTTCGTGCTATATCCGCCTCTTTCATTCCTAATGCTGTTTTTGCAAAATGTGCAATGTATGCGTTTTTCTCTTCTTTTGTAGTGTGCGCTTGTAATCTATCAATGTTTTCTCCTAAAGATTCCATATCTTCAAGCATTACCTTCAGGCTTGTATTTAATTGTTCAATAATTTTTTCACTTTGAGTAACCTTTGAGGTAAACATGTTATTTAGTTTCAATAGCCTCTGATGTTCATTAATATCAACAAAATTTTCAGGAGCGCCTGCTGCTAACATCGGTAGGGGGCGTACTTTCATCCTCTCTGGTTAAATCTAATGCACTAAGAGCAAGCACTAATGATGTGCCATCAACGTCCTCTTCTCCCCTTGTCAGAACCTTTTCTACATCGGTTTTTCCATGATAGAGATTAGTTTCAATCCCAATGATTTGTTGAGTTTTCCAAGCCTTTATAACTTTTCTCTTTCCACGAATTTGCTCCATTAAATCAGTAATTTGACTTTTTGCCTCTTCAAGTTCTATTTCTAAAGCGGTACTTTCACTATTTAACAAACTAATTTGGTGTTGAAGTGGTGACCGGCTTTCAATATTGCTTCCATCTTCTGGGTATTTTGAATCACTTGCATTCACTAATGTTATTGTGGCAAGTAATGCCATCAAAAATATTTTTTTCAATTATCGTCTCCTTTATTTTTTATAATATGTTTAATTAATATGATTATATATAACTGGTTTGCCCCCCCCTGCGTGACTCGCAATGACGCTTGGTAACGTCATCACGAGATTGCAAGGCAGGCGTGGTGATCCCCAGTTATGGCAGAGCAGGCTCAGCTGCTGTAGCTACCTTCGCTGAGTCATCTATGAAATTGAAGTACCTGGCTAAACGCTTATTGTACAGTTCTTCCCGTGTAGGGATTTCAGTGTCTTTTTTAATAAGCGCTTCAAGCTCGGTAAGCTCTTGGTCATAGAATTCAGGTTCATACAATGCATGCTCACGGGCGCACTTGAGTGCTGTACTTAAAAATATTTTATCCTCTTCAGAAAGATCAATAATCCTATCCTGCAGGGCGTATACCGCATCTAGCAACGTAAACGTTTCTTTTCATATCTACGAACACGTGTCGACTTATCAGCAAAGTATACATTATACATAAAGGATGGTGGGGTAGTCGTAAGATCTAGATTTGGTTCCTTGACGACACGAATCAAATTTTCATGACGTTTTGCTAGAATGATTTGGTGAGCATCTTGACGCATCTTATATACAGCAGCTCTTGCTAGGACTGGTGCAGCATCTTCTGTTGCTGAAACTGGCTCTCCAGCTGCTGAAGCCGGTATCCCAGTTGCCGCTGCATTAATCATTGTTGACGTTGCCAACAAGGCCAGCATAAGTATTTTTTTCAATTATCGTCTCCTAAAAGAAATTTTAGATAAATTTTAAAATATAGCTTTCTCTAAAAGCCAAGGGCGCTGCCCCTTGGCTTTTGTCGTCATTTGCAGTTAAGTGCTTACTTAAGCTGCTTGTACTTGCTTTGAATAGCCAATTGCTAGTTGTTTCAACGTCTCAATTTTTTGATGTGCCGCAGCTGTTGCTGCTTGAGAATCATTTAATTGAGCGGTTTTAGCGTATAGAGCTGCTTGAGCTATCTCTTCATGACGTTTTGCTACATCTAACGCTTCCCTGAATTTTCTTGCATCGTACTCAAGACTGCTCTTACAACGTTCTAACTCTTCAGCTAGTCTGCATATCTCAGTATCTGCTGATTTACTTGCAACTGTGTGTTTTGCCTGTAACTCCTTGAAAGCAACATTATTAGCATCGATTTGGCTTTGTTGTTCTTGTAAACGCCTAGTAAAATCTTCTGCAGCTTCTCTGGACCCCTTTCCTGCTGATGTTGCAGCAGAAGCTGCAGCTGCAGCTGCAGCTTCTGCTTGCGCTTTTTCTGCTGAAGCTTTTCTAAGAGACTCTTCCACAGTCCTTAGTTTACTGACTACCTCCCAATATTTTGAAGAAGTATCTTCTGATTCAGATAAGCGTCTTTCAAGGTTTCTAAAATGCTCTGTTATTACAGCTTTTGCCTGTGCATCTGTGCCTATTACTCGACGAGGCTCTGTGCCTTCTGCTCGACGATCACTAAAAACTAGCTCTTGCACTAGTTCAGTTAAGGAAGTAGGTGGACAAAGTTGATCTGCAATTGCTTTGGTAATAGCAAGTCGTGTTGTCTCCATTCCTTCTACATTATGTGCTGCAATAAATCGTAAAAATTCTTCAGAATTGAGTAACGTCAGCTCTTTTTCCGCAGCACCTTTATAATCTAAAAAGTCGAATGTAGTGTCCATGCTTCTTTTGGACTCACCATAATTAGGTCCATATATTAAGCTCAATATCAACTCATTCTCACTTCTTAATGTGCAAGTGAAAGATCCCTCTGCTGCTGGTATTACTACGGCATCTTCACGTGGTGCTCCAGTAAGTGAAGGGGGTGTCTCTATTCGAACAGGTGCTGCTGCTAATTCTTCTTCATCGCTCGATGTGTTATGAGCTGTAGTGCTAGTAGGTTCTTCTTGTCCGTACAGAAAAGCAACCTTTTGTTCTACTTGATAACTATATTCGGGGTCACCTTTAGCTGCTGCATTAATTATTGTTGACGTTGCCAACAACGTCATCAAAAGTATTTTTTTCAATTATCGTCTCCTTTAAGGACAAAAAATTATAATAAACTCAATATTTGTACTTAAGTGTTAATCACCTATGCAAATATTGCATAACTTATATAGCACATTATTTCGTGATGCGTCAAATTTGTGTTTTTATATTAGTCTGATAGAATTTTCAGGATCTTTTATGGCTAATGTGGTTTTGTGAAATTAAAAAAACCAAGGGCGCAGTGCTCTTGGTTTTTGTGTTTTGATTTATTCTGCAGTAGTAGTGTCCGGCGCAAAATTAGGATGGCCACCATTAAGAGCCGGTTGTGATTTCTCGCTATTATCTTTAGTGGGTAGATTACTCATTATTTTTAATATTCTCAAGAGTGCAGCGTCTGCTTCTTCTTTTGGCAAAGCATCAAAACGTGGAAGCTGTTGTTTTATAGTCATCGCTCTCGGTGAACGAAGAAGTTTTTCGTCATCAGTTATGTCCATCGCCATTACCTGCGTTGCCATTAATAAAGTCATCAAAAGTATTATTTTCATTTACTGTCTCCTTTAAGGAAAAAATTAGTGAATTGGTATATAGACAATATTACACAATCTATATAGCACATTATTTCATTAAATATCAAATTCTGATTCTTATCTTATTTCAAGGGAATTTCTATAGTGTTTTTCCACTAATGCTGTTTTGTGAAATTAAAAAAACATGGGTGTGATGTTCGTGGTTTTGGTGTTTAGTGGCTGGCATAAATAATGGGGTAAAGTTATCTAGTTCTTACCTAAATTTTTTCGCAGCTATATTCCTAATAACGCCTTTGTTGTTGGCTGTTATAGTTCTCTATTTGTTCTGCTTTTTCGGCTATGAATAACTTTCCAGAATTTGTGCAACGCCTTATGCATAAGTTTTCTAATTCTGCTTCTCTGCCAAGACTGGAAAATAATTCAAAGGCAGCGCTTATACAGTCGCCCGTACAAGTTATTAATCTGTTTCTTACACTGTCTCTTGAACACCGGTTATATTGCTCTGTGATGTCTCTTTCTGCTTGAGGTATTATCCATGGCAAAGATTTACGTTTTTGAACTTTAGGTATATAACGACTCTCTAGAATTTCATCTGTAATACCTTCGAAATATCTTCTAATTTCGTTTGTTCGTATACGCTTTTCACTATTGCTTTCACCGCTAGTTTCACTATCTGTGCTATCCAGACTAGGTGTTTTTTTTACTGGTTCTGGAGCTATCGCATTTCTTCTTTGTGAATTTATGTTCCTGCTTTGGTCAGTAACTGCCTCTTCTGTTAAAGTAGATTGAGGCGCTATTTTGCTTTTATTTTCTCTTGAATAGAATGCCCAGCTGCCCTTTTCAGATGCTTTTTCTGCAGGTCTAACTGCAGCGCACATTTCGCTAGTTGCTGCTAATAAAAAAAGAGCTATTAAAAATAGTTTCATGGCCACTACAATCACTTTATATCAATGCAATAAGATTCATCGTAATATAAAAATATTAATTTATTGTTAATGGTGGCTTTTAATATGAGTGCTCAAACGCCCATTCCTGCTGACTTTTTTGTGGCTCAGAAGTTTGTTTATGCGTCTTGCGGATTCGATTGTTCATTGCCCCAAGTTGAAGCCAAAAGTGCAGAATATGGCGCGTGCAGATTTGTATTAAATGGCTTATCCATTTGTTTTCGTGTGGCCAAAATTACCCCAACAAAAATAGGGCAATTTGTGACCTTGTGGAAACGAACTGGGAAATCACCCATTCAACCCTTTGATCTATCAGATTCAATAGATTTTTTTGTTGTAAGCGTTCGCAAAGAAAACGTATTTGGTCAGTTTGTATTTCCAAAATTTGTGTTGTTCGAAAAAGGGATCGTGTCAAAAAATGGCCAAGGCGGAAAACGAGCAATCCGTGTTTACCCACCATGGGATAAAACCACCAGTTCTCAAGCCCAAAAAACACAAAAGTGGCAGTTGGAATATTTTTTAGAAATACCTAATGATAGACCAGTGGATAATGCGCGACTTCACATGTTATATAATTTTGATGAATTACAATCACTCACCTAATACTTTCTTTATTCTTAAAAAATCTTGATTAAAAAATAAAAACTGCTATACATGATAAATATTTCACGAATTAAGTGTTTAGCATGTTAAAACTACCCACAACTTTTATTATATTGTTTATTTTTTCTGTTTTTAGCACAGCTACGGCTGGGGTTGATCCAAATTTACCTGATCTATTCTATGAAAAGCTTCTTGCCATCAAAGATGGTACTGGGTGCAGAGTGGACATTAGACAAGACGGTGCGTATTTAATGTTTTCTGGTATTCGCAAGAAAAACCCATCTGATCAAAACAGAGTGACACTACCCGAGGGCGAAGAAAAAATATTTGATATTACCGCCATGCCCGCACATTATCGAGGAGTTCAAAACGAAGGTGCTTTCGATGTTGAAATGTTGAAAGATCCAACCTCTGATCAATGGTCAATCCTTTTCAAAGCTATCCCAGGCATTTTTGATTCTATTGAAGGGAATGAATTTTATTATCTTGATGGTTCTTTGAAAGTGCAATTTATAGTAAATCCATACAACATAGGAAGTTATTACAGAATTCAAAAACTTGAAGATCAAAAATTTAATATTCAATTCAATTCTAAGCCACAAGATGCAAACGAAGCTGATTGGAAAACAATTTTTTCAGCAGAGGGAGTTGGTAGTAGTTTTGCAACTGACAGCCTTTCCAATTTATTACATTTTAAATGGCGTTCAGAGCATCATGGCAATCAAGTTGTAGTTTTATTAAAAAATGGTCAGCCTGAGTTTGATTCTAGAATGTGGGATATTCAATATAGCTACACACATGAAAATACAAGAGTCATCTCATTCAGAGATGCACCAAGTCGTCCTTTAAAATACGCATTATGGGAAGGTGCTCACAAAACGGGAGAATATGATACTAACGTCGCAGGATTTGACCAGTTTGCAGATGTTGATTTGTTTTATATCCCCAATTCGTTAGATCATGCACTTCCTGAAGATTGTTCGTTTAGACTGCCTGGACTAGATGTTCCTGTATCTCGTTATCAAACTGGAACGCCAGAAAAACGCCTCCGTAAGAAGACCCTTGCTTATATTAAAGGTGGTCCAGCATTAACTAAATTCGGAGAATTTGATCCTACCTACCATGCTCTAGCTCAATATTTTAACGTTTATGTTATTGAATACCGTGGATCAGATCCTAGAATGGGTGAAGCAGGACGTTCTGAAAAATATTTAAGAGGAGATATTGGTGGGGGGCCAATCAGAGATGTTGTCTCTGTATTGCGTGCTATGCAACGAAAATCTCATGCTCATTTTCAAGATGTTGACCCTAACAATATAGTTTTAGCAGGGCATTCATACGGTGGCTTTGCTTTGGCCAAAATTATGCAAGACTACAGAACAGATGTTGAGCCTATTAAAGGATTTTTATTCTTAGCACCTACTTTAGATACGCTAAGTTCAGGAAAATTTTCAGGAGTACCTGGCGGATATCTCAATATTCTTATGCAATATTTACTGCCTCATGATGCTGAAGTAGAACGACGTACTCCCCTTATGTATCAAAGCTTAAGAGAACGTCTTGAACAAGAAAGCCTGCGTGTATGTCCTGCTCATCATGTGGATAAAATGCCTTTGGATAAGCGCACTCTATTTATAGCCGGCACTCATGACGGGCAAGTTTCAGTAGAAGAATCCATGAAATTTTATATGAATTGCGTAAAAATAATCGCTCCCGATGTCTATCACACAATGCCCGCAATATTATCACAGTTAGATACCTATACGCACTTAGATGCAGTAACCGGAAACTTCACGAGGGGCGTTACCACTCATGAAATGTTGAGTGCTTTCAATGAATGGAGGCAGCAATCACCGCAGCTTTCACACCTTCCAGTTCAACTACATTTAGTAGAAGGTGCGGTCCACCACTTTAAAGATACCCCAGAAATATTGAAAGCCTATATAGAAAAAATCCGTGATTTTGCTGCGAGCTTGTAGTTAGTATTGGTTCCTGTTATCGTCCCGCGACTTGAACGCGGGATCTCTACCTAAGTTTCCCACCGACTTGACCATAGGGTCCAGTCCATAAAATCTATTCGGCTTCAGCGCCTTCAGGCAATGGCTTTGGCAAAGTGATTTTCTGCGCCATAAATCCTGGCAAAATCGCTCCAAAACCCATCACAGGACCAGTTGCTTCATGGCCCGATGGTATTTTTTCATTTGCACGATCAGGATGAGGATGTCGCTCACGAACAGGGTGCACCGGCTTTTTCGCAACAGCTTTTGGTGCTGTACTTGCAGGTGCTTTTTCTTCAGTCGTTTTAACTTCTATCGCTTTAATTTCTTGTGCTGGTTTTTCTTGTGTTTTTTTCGCGCGCTTTTCTTCGACAAAAGTTTCGCTAATCAGGGTTGCGTTCAAATGCGTTTCAATGTTCTTAAGCAGTGTCCGCTCTTTCACATTGACCAACGTAAACGCCAAGCCCTTCATATCAGCACGGCCAGTTCTGCCAATGCGGTGAATGTAGTCTTCAACTTGTAACGGCACGTTAAAGTTAACCACCATTCCAAGGCCTTCAATATCTACGCCGCGTGCCAAAACATCGCTTGCAATTAGAATATCAATTTCTCCAGCTTTAAATGCTTGTAAGCTTTTGTTACGCGCCTCTTGGTCCATATCACCATGCATAGCGCCAACAGAAAACTTATGGCGTGATAAAGACTGCTTCAATTCGTCAATGTCACGCTTGCGATTACAAAAAACCACAACATTTAGCTTCGGGTGCTCGCGCAAAATTTTACGCAACGCTTCGCGTTTGTTAATGTCATTAACCAATATCGCCGTTTGTTCGATCGATGCCTTACTTTTTTCGCCCTTAACCTCAACAGTTTTAGGCAACATCATGTATTGTTCAACAAGTTTACGAATATCAGGTGTCATCGTTGCGCTAAATAAAAGTGTCTGACGGGTTTTAGGTAAAACTGCCAAAATCTTATCAACATCAGGAATGAATCCCATGTCTAACATACGGTCCGCTTCGTCAATTACCACGTGCTGCACGCCATACATAAGCAACTTACCGCGATCCATAAAATCTAACAGTCGTCCAGGTGTTGCAATAATAATGTGATGCGGCTTTTTCAACGCGCGTTCTTGCATGCCCATTGGGTCGCCACCAATTAGCAATACAGACTTTAAATTCTCTTCTGGGTCAAAGCGCTTTAAGCTTTCCTGCACCTGAAACGCCAACTCTCTGGTAGGCTCTAAAATCAGTACGCTAGGATTTCTCGATTTTTGTGCTTTATCATTTTGAACATTGAGTATCGGTAACAAAAACGCTGCCGTTTTACCTGTCCCGGTTTGGGCCATGCCAATAATATCTTGCCCACGCAATGCTATAGGAATTGCTTTTTGTTGAATGGGAGTAGGGGTCGTAAAGCCTATTTCAGTTAAGCGCTTAACAAGCACCTCGCTTAAGCCAGTTTCTTCAAAGGTCATGCGGTCAATATTCTAGATGATTTTATCAATGTAAGCACTATTTGTAAAAAGTCAAGAAATAGTATTCCATTACAGCAATATTGTGACAACTGTGTTTATCTCTGCCTATTACAAAAGTCATGAAGTGTATCATGGTCCGCATAGGACCACATCAAAGCACACCAGCTCTCACGCTTAATGACCACTCTTGCAAAATCAATAAGTTCATAGGTTGATAGCTCATTTCTTCTTAGGAACTTTTGAGAAAATGCCAATACATCGCTCGCGTACAATCGGGCGCCAGGCGCAAAACCCTGCGCAATTTGCAACACGAAATCAGCAGTTTTTTTCAATAAATTTCTATGCTTTTTAGGCTCCATGGTGCTTTGTGCAAGAATATCTTTAAAGTCTTGCACCCTATGGGGAGCCATTTTTAACAGTTCAACAAACACAAGTCGGTTCCTGACTGAAAAGTGTAAAAATAAATCTATCTCATCGGTTGTAAGTGTATTTTGTCTGCACTTAATTGCATCAATCATGTCAGCAGTGATTCTGATCTGTTTTGCATGCAACTGCTGAATTGTATCTAACTTCTCTCGCTCAAGATTAACAGCAATTAATTTAGCAATAATACTGGGATTATCTCCCCCTATGTGCCTGATTTTCAGGCAATCTTCCAAAGTTAGCAAACCACCCATTGCTCGCATTTTTTCTACTGTTTCTGGGGTGATTTTTAAAAAATTCTCTTCTAATATATGCAACCTAGGCGGGGAGCCTTCTTTGCGTGCAATAGCTACATTGACGAAAAAATCTCCTTGAATGCCTTTGGCAATTTTTAGAATCCTGTCCTTTGTTGCTTCGCGAATTGGCGAATGATCTGTCGCTATACCGTTTTCATAGAGCATTGAAGTTATTGATGCCACAAAATTATAGGCAGATTCTCTTGGTTGTGCGTCTTCTTCTTTACGTGGAGTAAATTCTTTCAAAGACTGTCTGCAAATCTCGGTGGTGTTAACATGTTCGGTTTTGCAATCTTGATTTTCGTCATATTCCGTATATTCCGTCATACCAACGGCTACACTTTTCCTAAATCCAACTCTTTTTGGCGTAGTCATTCCATTCGCAGGGCTAGATACACCCATTTTCTTTAAAAGCGCAGCATCTGGCCACTTGCAATCAGTAGATGCTGTGCAAGCAGTGCCAGCAAAACTAATAACTATGCAACCACAAAAAACAATAAACTTCAAAACAGACAAATTCATCTTTGTTATATTATGTCAAATAAAATGTAATTAACAATCTTTAAAGTCTTTTTAAATCTATGTCAAAGTAATTTTTCATGAGTATTAGCGATTGAATTGAATAATTATTGCTCAAAAAGTGAAATTTTCCATTTTACAAATGAAATGCAACCAGTTAGCTTAACATCATCTGAAAACAACACAGGAAAAAGAACATGAAAACATTTAGAATATTACTGTTAACGTTAGCAAGCATAAGTCTTGGACTTCAAGCTGCAGCGTATGAAGCCGTTGCTGATGAAGGCTTAGTTATTAAAGTATGGAACCATGATATTGGTCCCGTTATAGGTGGTGCCTTTTTAAGGGATCAAATATTTGCTCATACAATCACTCAAGGAAAAATGCCAGGAAGTGGATTGTTTAAAGTTCCATACGAAAATTCACTTGCAACAGAAGCTTATCCCTATATTTGGGAAGACGGATCATCTTCTTTGCATAACCTTCAAATACATGTAGAAGTGAGCGCTAGTGATGGCAAGAAATTGCTTTTTTCACCAAAACTTACTTTGCCTGGTGAATGTGTTGTAATTCCAACGGGGCTTAAATATTTCAATATTGAAGATATAAAAATTAAAATGAAAACTCCTAATTATGGCTTTAGCACTGGGGCAGGTAGCATGTGGATTAGGCGTCCGCTAATGGTAGTTAGTAATCCTCTTTGCTTTGGAAACGAGAGTTTTTTGCGTGATGCACCAGTTGAAGTAGTTGCTTCTTGGCCTACGGCTTTGGCAAAAAATAGTACTAAGGCGCGTCTAAATTTAGCTCTGCATGAAGACGAAGATGCTCCTTATCAACCCATGGTAACTACACGTGATATGCTAGATCCTAACTGGAAAAAAACAGTTGGCCTTCATGTCGATTATCGCGATGGAACGAAAGGAACGATTCCTTACTGTTTCCCGACCGACGACCTTAACCGAGCAAACATGTCTGGAAATGGCGTTGAATATGCACAAGATATCTCAAAATTAGGAGAAGCTTTCCCATATTATGCAGGTCATGCATTAGATGCTGATCTTTTTGGTCCAAGAGAAAACTAAAAATATAAAGCCGGCCTAAACAGCCGGCTTTCTTATTGCTTGTTATGAAGCGTCACTAACTTCTAATGATAATGCAAGATATACCGCGTGGTCTATAATAGACTACCATCTCTGAAATCAGTTGCCATTGTGGCAATGGCAGAATCGCTATCCCTATGCTGACTATAAAGCTCCTGATAAATACTAAAAAGTCGAGCTTTTGTTCCAGCTTCCCCTTCAAAGAAGTCAGCAAGACCAGAAAATGTGGGTGACACTTCACCAAACTTGTTAATTCTTTTTGCTTCCAAAAGCAAACCTAGCTGTGCTTCCGTCTCTGCAAAAGGTACTTCAGCAGCTGCACTCTTCACGTCTGCCCGATGTATTGCCAACTGGCGTGCTTCTTCTGTTCTCCTTCGCACATCTTCTTGATATGCCTGGAATTCCCTGCCTTCATCCTCAAATTGCCTTGCAAGTTGCGCAGCGATTGCCGCGTCATATATGGACGCCCTAGTAGAATCAACATAAAAACCGAGTAGTCTGAGAT
>JBAXJB010000028.1:0-21216 GCA_037138055.1 Alphaproteobacteria bacterium
TTTTAGATCCTTTTAGATCCTTTTAGATCCTTTTAGATCCTTTTAGATCCTTTTATTCTTTTTATTTGAAATATAAATCTTTAATGTCTATTTAAAATATGAGTGAGATCCATGAGCCTTCTTAAACTTGTAATAATAACACTTTTCTTAAATGCACACTATGATGCATCTGAAGGCGTGCAAAAAAACGATATTGATAAGCGTCCTGCTTATATGTTGGAAGAGTCCGGGTCCACAATGACAGGATCGGTAAAAACAATTAACTACGGAGGCTCTGTTCGTTTGTTGCCCAAGTCTTCAGTATCTTCTACTGATTTATTGGGGCAAGAAACTGAGTTGAAAGATTATAAAAACTTATATAATTCAGGAAGTGCTATTGAATTTTCTCCAAATTTTTCTACTTTTTATGTTCATTCTAGAGAATCTTCTAAAAATCCTCGGTGATACGTTTGTAAGTAACCTTACTAAGCGTGAAAATGAAAAAAGTGGAGAGGGGCATGTGGGCACAGATAGTTGGGGAGCACAAGATTCACTTTCGTTAAGTACAGAAATTATAATGGCGCACAAAATGTGCGTTGAGCTTTCAAAACTTGGAAGTAAAGAATTTATTTTAGCTGGTCATTCGCGAGGTGCTATTCTTGCCGCTGCTTGTGCTACAGAAGATCATTTCGAAATATTTGAAAAAGTCGGAGTTAAGGGGTGCTTTGCGCTTGGTGCTATGCCAGTTCAAATGAAGCCTCTTACAAGCAGGATCCCAGTTGTATTCGTTAGTGGTGCTGAAGATGAGATTTGCCCTTCTGATTTAGTCGAGTATTTTCATAAACATAATTTGAAAGAGCAAAGTAATGTTAAATTGGAAATTATTGAAGACATGGCGCATTGTCCGTTCAGTGTACGCCAAATAACCTTTCTTGGTTCCACTATGAATTTCTTTGGGGAGATTTTTTATAAGCCAGGTTTATGGAGGCAGGCAATATGGAATTATGTTAATGGTCTTAATTTTCTTTTGTTAGGTACACAAGGATTGCACACAGCATACTTATTAGATGATGCGCAGAGTTTTTCTAGCGCTTGTAGTGTGGTTTCTGATGATGGATTTCGTCCTCTGATTAGAGCTGGGAACAGCTTTAAGCTTGGCGAAAAAAGAGCAAAAAATGACTACCCATATTTTATAAAAGCAAATGTGACACGAGGTGTTGTGCAAAAAAAACCACTTACAACAAAGGAAAAAGCTGATTTAACTGTTCAAAAAATTGTAGATATGATGTGTGGTATGATTACTCCTGCTGCTATTAGTTGAAATGGATGAGTGAGATACCTCGCTTCTACCTAACACACGTAAGACGTCGCTCTTCTTCGAATTGAAATCCTTTGTGAAAGAGTCTACTATTAACACGTGTGTTATGTAACATTTGGTTGGGCTTATGGACTTCTTTTACCACGAATCAGGCCTTCGTTTGCCGAAGACAGTGTCGTTATTGCCAGTCTATGGATCAATTTTGATGCCACGTGCACAGTTGCCCGTTCCTATTTTTGAAGAACAGTATTTACGTTTGGTCTCAGATGCTATTCGTGAAGATATTTATGTAGGTGTTATTCAGCCAATTCTAGATGATGACTATAATAGCAGAAAGCCGTTGTCTTTGTTTTCTTCTGGGACTTTAGGTCGTATTACGGAAATTGTTGAAATTGAAGAACAACGCGTCGTTGTTAATATAATGGGCGTTTGCCGTTTTGACATAGTGGAAGTGACTGAAACATCTACCGGCTGTCGTAATGCTCAAGTTGTTTACGAACGTTACCTTCAAGATCTACAGGAATTAAAAGAAATCCAAATTGATAGAGAGCGATTGTTGCAAGCATTAGATGGATACTTTCGTCAATATGATGTAGCGCCAAACTGGAAAGAAATTGACCAGACAACTGACGCTAAATTAATTGCTGCATTGACCATGGTGTGTCCTTTCGATGCGCGTGAAAAGCAAGCCCTGCTTGAAGCACCTAGTTTGGAATTACAATCAGAAATGATTACTCAGCTTATTGAGTTTGCAAATTTTGAAGGCGCGAGTCCTTCTATGACAAGGCATTAAACTGTGGATAAAAAACTTCTAGAATTATTAGTCTGTCCTGTTACAAAGACCAATCTTATTTACGACAAGGAATCCCAAGAGCTAGTGAGTCTTGCTGCGCGTCTTGCCTATCCTATTCGTCAAGGAATCCCAATTATGCTAGGGGATGAGGCTAGACAGTTGTCAGACACCGAAATGGAACGCATAGCGCCGTCTAAATAATTTTATGTTATACACAGTTCTTTTAACTTTTTGGTCTGCTGTGGTGCACATTTGTGCACCTTTTTTGATTTCCAGACGTCTAAAAAAAGGGCTAGAGCATTCATTGCGCTACACAGAAAGATATGGAGTATCTAATCAAGCTCACCCAAAGGGAGAATTAATCTGGTTTCATGGAGCTAGTGTTGGGGAAAGCCTTTCAATATTACCGATCATTCAGAAAATAACGAAACAAAAACCAGATGCGCACTTTTTAATTACAACAACAACGACTGCTGCTCAAAGAGTTGTTAGTGCACGAATGAGCAAAAATACTGTTCACCAGTTTATTCCATTTGATGCAGCAGAATGGGTGAATAACTTTCTAGATCACTGGCAACCCAAGGCTATTTTTTTTATAGAATCAGAAATTTGGCCAAATATTTTATGGCAAGCACATCGCCGTAATATTCCCGTTACTCTTCTTAACGCGCGATTGTCAGAAACCAGTTTACGCAACTGGTTGTGTATTAAAAAAATTTCTAGGAAATTATGGGGGTGTTTTTCAGCTATCTACACACAAAGTGATATATTCACTCAAAGGTTTCACAAACTAGGAGCAAGTTGTGCAAAGACTTTAGGTAACATAAAGCTTTTAAGTGAAAAACTCCCTTTTGATGAAGGTGAATATTTGCATTGGAAAAAGCAAATTAGTGATCGTCCTTGTTGGGTGGCGGCTAGCACGCACAAAGGCGAAGAAGAGCTTATTTTTAAAATTCACAAAGTCCTTAAAAAAGATATTCCAGATCTTTTAACCATTATTGTGCCTCGGCATGTTGAGCGATGTGATGATGTTATGCAAAAAAGAGAAGACTTAACAGTGACACGATTTACAGACCAACACCTTCACGACCAGGATATTTTGTTGGTGGATGCTATGGCTAAGCTAGGTGTGTTTTATCGTCTTAGTTCAATTGCATTTATTGGAGGGTCGCTTGTTCCCGTTGGTGGGCATAATCCTTTAGAGCCATCTATGATTGGTGCATTTCCTTTATGGGGGCCACATTTCTTTAATGTTAATGACATGATGTATTTATTTGAGGAAATGCCATGCCAACAAAAAGATATTGATCAATTAATAGGCGCTTTAAAAGATTTATTAAATCATCCTCAAAAAGTTGCCGTGCTAGTGGAAAGTTTGCAGCAACGTATTATGAGCAGCCAACAGATGGTCGATCAAAAAATTGACGAGATTGTTACCACTATTTAGAAATATTAAAAAGTTTAGTTGTTATCTTACTTCAAGTGTAATTTTTAGCTTTTTTGCTATATCAAATACCCATTTTTCAGCAGATTCAAGATCATCAAAACAATGAATTACATCATGTTTTAGCTTAGAATTGATCAGAAATTTACCCCAATACTGGCCATCTTCAATCCATATAGTCTGAGCTATTGCATTTTTGACCTCTGGAAAAAAAGGCACTCTAACTACTTTTTCAGTGAAAAAAGCGCTTGAAACGACAGAAAATACTGCAGGTTCAGATGTATCTTCTTTTTTGGTTTTGTTATTTATAACGTTGAAAGAGGAAGCTGCAGGTGTTTCTGAAAAGGGCAAAATAGAACTTGATCGACTTCTGGTAAGTGAATTGGAGCTTAGGCTTAGTTCTTCTTGTAAAATTGCTGTATTACTGCGCGGCTGAAGAAATCCCAGTATTGATTTAGTTCCTTCTGCTGCTTTACGTAAGCGTTTTTGAGAAGATGTCACTTTAATTTGCTGGCCTGGATTAGATAATTCAGAGATTTTTCTTTTAGAGTTTGCGGAGATATTACTATTACTTTGCGAAAGATTTTCCCTTGATTCATCGTCCATTCCGCATATGTGCAGAGAAATAGCAATTAACAGAGCGGCACTTTTAAAAAAATCAAACACAAAATATCCTTAAGCTAACAAAAATTAAACCATAAGAATGCATTAAAGATATATTATTTTAAAAAATCAAATATTTTTATTTTATTAAAATTATAAAGAATAATTTTACGCTACTTTTCAACCATCATTTTTTTAATGTTTCCAATAGCTTTTGCAGGGTTTAACCCTTTTGGACATGTGTTAGTGCAATTCATAATGCTATGACATCGGTATAAACTGAATGGATCTTCCAAAGCATTTAAACGTTCTTTTGTTTTCGTGTCTCGGCTATCAGCAATAAAACGGTATGCTTGCAACAAGGTGGCAGGGCCTAAATATTTATCACTATTCCACCAGTAACTTGGACAGCCTGTTGTGCAACTAAAGCACAATACACATTCCCACAATCCATCTAGCTTGGCTCGTTCTTCTTGGCTTTGTTTGCGCTCTCGTTTTGGAACATCATTATTTTGCACCCAAGGTTTGATTGAAGCATACTGATTAAATGCATGGCGCAAATCAGGTACGAGGTCTTTTACAACTTCCATGTGGGGAAGGGGGGTTATGCGTATATGCCCAGAAATATCATCAACGTGCTTTGTGCATGCTAGAGTATTTGTGCCGTCTACATTCATGGCGCAGCTACCACAAACGCCTTCACGACAAGACCGGCGAAAGGTTAGGGTGCTATCAATGGTGTTTTTGATGTATAACAATGCATCCAAAACCATTGGTCCTGACTTTTTAATATCAATGGTGAATTCATCCATTTGCGGATTTTTGCCATCCTCTGTATTCCACCGATAAATGTAAAAAGTTCGCATTGATGACGTATCACCGGACTGTGTAAACACCTTTCCTTTTTGAATTTGTGAGTGTTTAGGAAGTCTAAATTGAACCATCATGTCCTCTTATGTTGTTCAAAGTATATGCGAGCATGGTTAATAAACTCTTTTTTGAGGCGCTATTACTTCAACTTCGTCAGTCAGTGTGTGCATATGCACGGGACGTTTATCAAGCTGTACATTAAGGCTATCGTCACACCAAGAAAGTGTGTGTGCAAGCCATGACGTATCATCTCGGTCAGGAAAATCTTCCCGGGCATGACCTCCGCGACTTTCTGTACGATAGGCTGCTGAATGAATGGTAACAGCCGCTTGAACCATTAAATTTTGCAATTCAAGTGCTTCTACTAAATCGGTATTCCAAATTAATGAATGGTCATTGACCTGAAGATTTTCTAAGGTTTTTGCGCACTCCTCTAGCTTGTATTTTCCTGTATTAAGCATGTCTTGTGATCTAAACACTCCGCAATGAGTTTGCATGATTTGCTGCATGTTTGTACGTATATGGCCGGTTAATAGATCGCCAGCAGCATTTCGTATTTTATCAAAACGATCAAGAATTATATTAGTGATGGAATCAGCAAGCTTTTCATGGGGTGTTCCTGTGCGTACAATTTCTTTCGCACGTAGAGCAGCAGCACGACCAAAGACCACTAAATCTAATAATGAATTAGTCCCTAGTCTATTTGCGCCATGCACTGAAACGCAGGCAGCTTCTCCAATTGCCATTAAGCCTTTAACGATTGTTTCTTTTGAATCGCAGGTGACTTCACCATGATAGTTTGTAGGAATTCCACCCATGTTGTAATGAACTGTTGGTTGTACGGGAATAGGTTCCTTGTTTGCATCAATACCAGCAAATACTCTTGCCGTTTCATGCATTCCTGGCAAACGTTCAGCAATAATCTTGGGATCTAAGTGTTCCATATGCAGTAGAGCGATATCTTTATTAGGACCGCAACCGCGACCTTCTTTAATTTCAATGGCAATTGCTCTGCTTACGACATCACGTGATGCTAAATCTTTTGCATTGGGCGCGTACTTTAACATAAATCGCTCACCAAGACAGTTCGTTAAGTAGCCGCCTTCACCGCGTACTGCTTCTGAAATTAAACATCCTGCTCCATAAATTCCTGTAGGATGAAATTGAATAAATTCCATATCAGCTAAGGGTAGTCCTGCGCGCAAAACCATAGCATTACCATCGCCAGTGCAAGTATGTGCGCCAGTACATGTAAAAAATGTACGTCCATGTCCGCCAGTAGCTAACACCACCATGTGGGCCCTAAATCGATGAATGGTGCCATCATCCAAACACCACGCAACTACACCTCGACAAACACCTTGTTCATCCATTAACAAATCAAGAGTAAAATACTCAATAAAAAATTCCGTATTGTGATGCAAACACTGCTGGTACAGGGTATGTAAAATCGCATGACCCGTTCTGTCAGCTGCGGCACATGCACGCTTTGCCATAGATTTTCCATGGTCAATTGTATGGCCTCCGAATTGACGCTGATAAATATTTCCATGTTCATCACGAGAAAATGGCACGCCCATGTGTTCAAGTTCAACAACGGCATCAACTGCATTTTTGCACATGTATTCTATGGCATCTTGATCGCCCAACCAATCAGAGCCTTTTACTGTATCATAAAAATGGTAGCGCCAATCATCTCCATCACCGGTATTATTCAAGGCCGCAGATATACCACCTTGTGCTGCAACCGTATGACTTCTTGTTGGGAAAACTTTTGTTATGCATGCAGTTTTTAAACCTGCAGCACTCATGCCAAGACTTGCACGCAGACCAGCTCCACCAGCACCTACCACAACGACATCAAACTCATGGTCTATAATTGAATAGGTCATTTAAGCATTGCTATCTGTATAAGAGAAAATATTCCAAAAAAACTTAATATGCTGAACATAGCCCCAACCATAAAAACAACAGTGGAACGACTTTTTTGATTTGGAATGTAATCTATGCAAATGGTCTGAATGCCCAAATATCCATGATAAAAACCGCTGATTAACATAATAAATAATAATAGCGCTGAATACATATTTCCAATATTTTTTATGATTTCCAAGTGAGTTAAATTTTTTAGAAAAAATAATTTCCATAAAAACCACGGCACAAGTGCTAACAATATGCAGGCAGTGATTCTCTGTAAAACATAATGTCGAGTGAATGATTTCATACAAAGCACATTGTTAAAACAGTTAAAACAAAAACCATGGCGCAAATAATCCATCCACTGCTATAAACAGAGCTCAATTCAAACCCTTTGCCAAGTGACCACACTAAATACCGTATTCCATTAAGCATGTGATAATAGACACTGGCTAAAATTAAATAAATAATTGCTTTTACGAATGGCTGATTTAGCCAAGAGCAGAAATTACCGTATGCATCTGGCCCTTCACCTAAAGTGTATAGCCAGGCACAGGTCAAAATAAGCCCTACCGTAAAACCTAGACCTGTAAGCCTATGCAAAATGGATAATATTGATGTTAGCTGCGGTTTATAAATCTGCAAATGCGGTGACAATGGCTTTTGCATAACATCAAACACTTTATTTTCTGACTTAAGTTTGGGAAAAACTTTAAGCTTTTGTCAATTGATCTTCCTTGATGATTTTACACACATCGATAAAATTATTGATGATGAAAAAATAATCGCCAAAATTGCAAAGGTAATCCCAGGATGCAAATGAATGTTAAAAATAAGCTTAAGGCCAACTATTACAAGCACAACCCCCAAAGCAAACTTAAGGTATTTTATTTTTTCAATAGCTCTGGCCAAAACAAAATACAAAGAACGTAATCCCAAAATTGCTAAAATATTGGATGTATAAATAAGAAAAGAGTTTGTTGTTATTGAAAAAATTGCGGGTAATGAATCCACAGCAAAAATAATATCAGAAAATTCAATTAACACTAAAGCAAACAGAAGGGGGGTGGCTTTATGTTTTTTGTGCTCAATCACAAAAAATTTATTTCCATGTAGTTTTGAGGAAAGAGGAATTATCTTTTGACAAAGTTTCCAAAGTCTACTGTTGGCTAATGGTTCTTCCTTCTCTTTTACGAAAAAAATCTTCATTCCTGTAAAAACAAGAAATGCTCCAAATATATATAATAACCAACTAAACGTTTCTAGAAGCTCAACTCCTAAAAATATCATCAATCCCCGCATAGCAAGGGCGCTCAGAATACCGATAAAAAGAACGCGATGCTGATATTGATCAGGTATATTCAGGCTTTTAAAAATAACAGCGAATACCATGACATTATCTAAGCTCAAGATTTTTTCAATTTTGTAGCTTGTTATATATTCGAAAAAAGCTACTGATCCTAAGTGAATAAATATCCATGCGCTAAATGCCAGGGACACGCTAACCCAAAACAGAGTCCACCCTAAAGCCTCTTTATAACTAGGCTGGTGTTGACGGCGATTAAATATTCCTAAATCAAGTGCCAAAAATAAAAAAATGAAAGCATTAAACGTAATCCAATAGGTTTGAGGAATCATTTGCTAACAATATTTTTGATCTATCTGTCTATAACCGTAGCGTGATTTAGAATTTTTTGATAAGGGCATTTTTGTTTTTGGTGGCTCGTGGTTGCCGGCACAAAACTTGCATGACATTAGGTATTAAATTAGTAATAAAAATTATGCCTTTATTTTTTTTAGCTTGCTTATTGCTTAGCGGATGCAATCCATTTGGAGCATTTCGTCCAACATCTGATGAAATACAAAGCGCAAATTGGGCGCCAAATCCGGATAAACCAAAACCTAAGAAACAATTATTTTGTTATCGAACGTTGGGTGAGCCGATGTGTTATGACCATGAACTTGATGAAAGTGAGCGTCATAGATTAATTGGGAAAACTGCGGAGCCACAAGAAAAAGACCCAACTAAATCTACTTTTTCTAGTTGGGTCCCAAGTGCACTTCGCTAAAATTTAAAGAGTTTAAAATGGAATATCGTCATTTAATTCGTCGAAATGGCTAGGCAAAGCACTACCTCCAGCATCACCTTCTATTCCATGGTTGTCGCTACTTCCTCTGCTATCTAGAAGTGTTAGCTCACCACGGAAACGAGAAAGAACTACCTCAGTGCTGTAGCGTTCAACATTATTGCTATCAGTCCATTTACGTGTTTGAAGGCTACCTTCAATGTAAACCTTAGAACCTTTGCGTAAATATTTCTCTGCAACTTCGCCTAAACGATCATTAAACAGAACAACTCTGTGCCATTCTGTGCGATCTTTACGTTCACCTGATTGCTTGTCTTTCCAGCTTTCACTGGTTGCTACTGAAAATGACACAATTTTTGTACCATCTTGCGCGTTACGGACTTCTGGGTCTTTCCCCAAATTTCCAATTAAAATAACCTTATTTACGGAGCCTGCCATAATTGCCCTTTTGCTGTGAAAAATTTATAGTGACACCAGTAGTTAACAAAATTATATAGAAGTTGGCAACATGGAAGTGGCATTTAGTGTTACACCAAATGCAGCAGTGCATATTCAGAAAATCCTTGAAACTGAAGCCCAGGGCAGCAGATTTCGTATTTCTGTGCAGGGTGGAGGATGTTCAGGGTTTCAATATAATTTTTTAATTGATGCTGAATTAACACCAGATGATAAAATTTTTACCCAAGGAACAACAGAAGTCGTGTTAGATTTTATTTCATTGGGATTGCTTAATGGTTCTCAGTTAGATTATGTGGAAGATTTAACCGGGGCAAAATTTGTTATAAAAAATCCCAACGCAGCATCCGCTTGTGGTTGTGGCAATTCTTTTTCGATTTAAAATATATGAAAATTGTCACCTGGAACGTTAACTCAGTACGTGCACGATTGCCGCACGTTGAGGATTTTTTAAAAGATCATCAACCCGATGTTCTGCTACTGCAAGAATTAAAATGTGAAAAACATGCTTTTCCGTTGTCACTTGAGGAATTTGGGTATAATTGCGCTGTGTTTGGTCAAAAGACCTATAATGGCGTTGCTATTTTATCCAAGTTCCCCATCGAAGATGTTCAAATAGGTATTCCTAATTTTGAAGATGCATCGTCCCGTTATATTGAAGCCTTCACAAATGGTGTTCGTGTGGTCAGCGTGTATGTGCCAAACGGTCAAGAAATTGATTCCGCAGCATATATGTATAAATTAAATTTTTTCCAAGCACTTTATAATCACGCTCAATATCTATTGACTTTGGATGAGCAAATCGTGATTGGGGGGGACTTTAATGTGGCCCCTACGGATGATGATGTTTACAATCCAATGCTATGGAAAAACCAAGTGTTGTGCAGCACAAGAGAACGAGAGGCTTTTCGAAAAATTGTGTATGCAGGCTTTACTGATGCAATAGCTCAAAGCACCCAAGGACCAATGCCATATACTTGGTGGAATTACCGTCAAGGTGCGTTTGCAAAGGATGGTGGTCTTCGGATTGATCATTTGCTACTATCACCCCAAGCAGCAGATAGCTTAAACACCACAACAGTGCACCGCTACATGCGTGGATTAGAAAAAGCTTCGGACCATGCGCCGGTTGAAGTAACGTTAAAAAATTAAAGGAGCAGAACGTGACAATTTCATTAACTGATGTTGCAAAAATTTCAAAATTATCAAGCATACGTTTAAGTGATGCTGAAAAAGTAGTTATGCAAACTCAGCTTGCAGGTATTTTTAGTTGGATAAATCAATTAACAGAAATTGACGTGAGCAATGTTAACTTAAATGATTTTCCGCAAGCACAAATGTTTGAGCGAGAAGATGTTGTTACGGCTCCTAATCAAGTAAAAGAAGTTACTCAGAATGCTCCACAAGTAGCACATGATATGTTTGCTGTGCCAAAAGTTGTTGAATAAGGAATGCTCATGAATACAAAAATCACATTAAGCCAAGCAAAGCAAATGCTTGAAAAAAAAGAATGTTCTTCAACTGAGTTGGTGCAGGCATTTATTAATCAATCAACGGCAAAACGCAATCTGAATTGTTTTATTACAGAAACTTTTGACAATGCTCTTGTGCAAGCAGCGGAAGCAGATAAGCGAATTTCTACTGGAAATGCACTGCCTTTAGATGGTTTGCCTATTGCTAACAAAGATTTATATTGCACTCAGGGCGTGCGCACTACTGCAGGTTCAAATATTTTAAAGAATTTTATTCCTCCATACGAATCAACTGTATCAGGAAACTTAAAAAAAGCTGGAGCGATTAGTCTTGGAAAACTGAACATGGATGAATTCGCCATGGGATCAGCAAATTTAAATAGTGCTTATGGTCCTGTGGTTAATCCGTGGAGATCCACTTCTGAACCTTCGAAAGACTTAGTCCCAGGTGGTTCATCTGGCGGGTCAGCTGCGTCTGTTGCTGCTGGTCTTTGTTTGGGAGCAACTGCTTCTGATACGGGCGGATCAATTCGTCAGCCTGCTGCATTTTGCGGCATTACAGGCATTAAACCTACCTATGGATTATGCTCACGATGGGGCATGGTTGCTTTCGCTTCGTCATTAGACCAGGCAGGGCCAATGGCACATACAATTGCCGACTGTGCAACGTTGCTACAGTATATGGCAGGACACGATGATAAAGACGCTACCAGTCTAAATATTGCAATTCCAGATTACACTGCCAATTTAAAACCTGCAGCCAAAGGCTTGCGCGTTGGATTACCGAAAGAATACATGGAAGGCCTTAATCAAGAAGGTCAAGATATACTTCAAAAAGGTATTGGTTGGCTAAAAGCTGAAGGCGCAGAGATTGTTGAAATTTCATTAAAAATGACATCGGCAGCATTGCCAACATATTATATTATCGCGCCGGCTGAAGCTTCAGCAAATTTAGCTCGCTATGACGGTGTTCGTTATGGAGCACGAGTAGATAGCGCAACGTTGGATGAAATGTATCAGAGCACTCGCCATGATGGGTTTGGAGCGGAAGTAAAGCGTCGTATCATGATTGGTACTTACGTTCTTTCTGCTGGGTATTACGATGCTTATTACACAAGAGCGCAAAAAGTAAAAAGACTTATTTCTCAAGATTTTGACACTGCTTTTGAAAAAGTTGATGTGATTTTGACGCCAACAACTCCAGGACCTGCTTTTGGTCTGCATGATCGTAACGACGATCCTGTTGCAATGTATTTGAATGATATTTATACAGTTACCGTTAATCTGGCAGAGCTTCCTGGCATTTCTGTTCCAGTTGGCTTATCTGTTGATGGGCTTCCTTTGGGACTGCAGTTAATAGGTCCAAAACTGTCAGAACAACTGTTATTCAATGTTGGCTTAACGCTAGAGCAAGCAGCACAGTTTCCTCATTTTAAGGCCGTGTAAGGGGTATTTATGAAAAATCTTATTCAAGGACAAACAGGGCAGTGGGAAGTTGTTATAGGGCTTGAAGTTCATGCCCAGGCAGTTTCAAATGCAAAATTATTTTCAGGTGCATCAGCTGTATTTGGTGCGGATCCAAATACTCAAGTGACTTTTCTTGATGCTGGAATGCCAGGAATGCTTCCGGTTTTAAATAAAGCTTGCGTTGATCAGGCTATCAAAACTGGTCTAGGAATGCATTCTGCCATTAATAAGGTGTCGGTATTTGACCGTAAAAATTATTTTTATCCAGATCTTCCTTTAGGATACCAGATTTCTCAATTTTATTACCCAATTGTGACCGGTGGATATATAGACATCGATCTAGAAAACGAAGTTAAGCGTATTAACGTGACTCGCTTGCATCTAGAACAAGATGCCGGAAAAAGCACGCACGATTTGCACCCAAACCTATCTTACATTGATTTCAACCGTGCCGGCGTCGCTCTCATGGAAATTGTTTCAGAGCCAGAAATGCGTTCATCTCAAGAAGCAATGGCGTATGTGAAAAAACTTCGTTCAATATTGCGTTATCTTGGAACATGTGATGGAAACATGGAAGAAGGAAGTATGCGAGTTGATGCGAATATTTCTTTACACAAACCGGGCACCCCATTTGGTACACGCGCTGAAATTAAAAACGTGAACTCAATCAGGTTTCTAGGCCAAGCTATTGAGTACGAAATTGTACGTCAGCTAGATATTATCGAAAATGGTGGCACTGTTGTTCAAGAAACGCGTTTGTTTGATCCTACGAAGGGTGTAACTCGATCAATGCGTAGCAAAGAAGATGCAATGGATTACAGATATTTTCCTGATCCAGATTTGCGTCCTCTTGTGTTAGACGAAGCTCGTATTGAAGCAATTCGTGCTGCTATGCCTGAATTACCAGATGCTAAGCGTGATCGCTTTATACAAGAGTTTGCATTGACCAAATATGATGCCAACGTTTTAGTTGCCGAAAAAGAAGTTGCTGATTTTTATGAAAAAATTGTTGGCTTCTCTAAAGGACAAGGAGCAGGAAAATTAATTGCAAACTGGTTGATTGTTGAGGTTTTTGGAGCAATGAATCGTGATGGCATATCAATTGATAATTTGCCTTTTACCCCACAACACCTAGCAAACCTAGTCGATCTTATTATTGACAACACTATTTCAGGAAAAATTGCAAAAGATGTATTTTCAAAGATGTGGGAAACAGGAAAAGCTCCTGCCCAGCTAATTGATGAACTTGGCTTAAAGCAGGTTTCAGATACAGGTGTTATTGAAAAAACTGTTGATGATATTCTTGCTGCTAATGCTTCTCAAGTTGAGCAGTACAGAGCAGGCAAAGAACAGGTTTTTGGTTTTCTTGTTGGGCAAGTTATGAAAGCGCTTCAAGGCAAGGCAAACCCAGGTGTTGCAAATGAAATATTAAAGAAAAAACTGGAAGCAACTAATTAAATATTAACTACTGACCTGATACAATCCTGCATAAGTGTAGGATTGTAGGCTATCATGATTTTTTTCTTTTTATTGTTTATCACATTTTTTGAAATGAATGGCGCAAGTGCTTACACAGATGCAGTTTTTACCAAGCAGCACTACAATGGCATTTTTTTTCCCGAAGCAGATTTTAAAATTCAGTCTATAGTGCAGGTTAAAGCAAAAGGAGAGCCTCTAGAAAAATTAAATTTTTATTTTAAGCAGCATGTAGACACTGAAGAGATTGAATTTCTTGTTGTTTGGTATGATGTTCCATTCTCTAATATCACTCGTTTAAGAGGAAAGCATATAAGTAATTCTGATTTGCGAATACTTTTTCGAGCAGCTAAAGCTGATGAAGAAAGTGAAAGTGGGAAGGGACTAATCAGTGATGTGTATTGTAACACATTCGCTCTTTCCGACTTATCTTTTACATTTGGTGAGGAGAATTTGCAAGAAAAAATTAGAAGTCTTGCGCAACGAATTAGAGCTGGTGCTTATGAAAAATTATTGGCTTTTATAGATGGCCTAAATGGACAGAATAAAGTCATTAAAAATAAGTAATTTTAAGAGGGCATAAAGCCCTCTTTTAAGCAATTTTTTTCGGATCAATCCAACCAACGTTTCCATCTCTTCTTCTATATACAACGTTCAATTCATCGCTCGCTGCATTCCTAAACATTACAACTGGTGCATCGGCTAAATCAAGCTTCATCACTGCCTCGCTAACCGTAAGGTGATGAATGTCATGGGTCATTTCAGCAATTATAACTGGCGTATCTGCTCCGCTATCTTCAGCTTCATGGTTAACCACAAAGTAAGACGCTTCAGCTCCAATTGCATCATGATGACGTTGACGGTCACGTAATCTTGAGCGATATTTTTTTACACGCTTTTCTAATTTAGTTAAAGCATCGCCAAAGCTTTTATAAGCATCGCTATCACGACCCTTACTGTGTACAACAAGATTTTTGCTAACATGTACCGCTAAGTCTGTTACAAACTCATGATGATCCTTGCTAAGATGAACTTGTGACTCATGCGTTTCGCCTACGTATTTCTCTAATAGGGACCTTAATTCCGTTTGAATAAAGGTGCTTAAACTATCACCAACATCCATTTGATGGCCTGCTACATGAATTGTCATGTTCTCTCCTTTGCTTTTATGAATCCAAGCCTTGCGCTTGTCTACTCCATAGGTGAGCATACTGTTTGCCTAATTGCAACAGCTCTTGATGAGATCCAGATTCAATAATTTGTCCATTAGCTAAAACATAAATGTGATCAGCATCTATAACTGTTGATAAACGATGAGCCACCATAATGGTTGTGCGCCCAATCATCAGCTGTTTCAATGCTGATTGAATGTGCCTTTCAGAATCTGTATCAAGAGCAGATGTTGCTTCGTCAAGGAGTAAAATTGGTGCTTTTTTCAACATAGCGCGGGCTATTGCTAATCGCTGACGTTGTCCTCCAGAAAGGCTAACACCGTTTTCCCCAACGATTGTATTATATCCTTGTGGAAGTTTTTGAATAAATTCATGTGCAGCGGCAGATTTAGCTGAGCTAAAGACATCATTCTCCGAAAAATCTTGGCAACCATATGTAATGTTTTCAAAAACACTCAAATCAAAAAGGGCAATTTCTTGACTAACTAAGGCGATTTGCTTCCTTAAATGTGTAAGTTCCCAATCTTTTACATTAATGCCATCTATGGAAATTTCCCCTGCAATTACGTCGTAAAACCGTGGAATAAGATTAATGATAGTTGATTTTCCCGCACCACTTGCCCCAACAAGAGCAATGCATTTTCCTGCTTGTGCTGTAAAACTAATCCCTTCTAAAGCTTTCTTCTTGGGGCCATACGCAAAATGCACGTCTTTATATTCTATGCGCCCTTGAGCTTTGGTAGGGTGTTTTGGGTTTGTTGGCGAAAGAATAGTGCTGTCCGTGTCAATAATTTCAAAGACTCTATCTGCAGCTGCCAATCCTTCTTGAAGACTAGCATTAAGATTGCTCAAACGCTTTAATGGCTCATACGCTAAAATAAGCGCAGCAATAAATGAAATAAATTCTCCAGTTGTGCGGTTATGGTGCATTACTTGTAAGCCTCCATACGCAATTACTGAGATAATTGCGATGCCGCCCATGCTTTCAATAATTGGGTGACTTAATGATCTAACTCTTGAGGTTTTAACTACAAGTTTGTAAATTTTTTCAATCTGCTTTTGTGCACGAATCGCTTCATAATCCTCTGTTGAGTACGCTTTTATAACTCGAATGCCTTGAAAAATTTGAGTTAATTGCTTTGTGAATTTAGCAATTTCTTCTTGAGCATTAAACGTAACTTTGCGCATGCGTTTTCCAATGCGAATTATTGGTAAAAATGCAGCAGGGAAAATAAAAAATGATAAACAGGCTAAAAACCAATCTCTGTAAAACATTACTCCAATTAAAAAAGCTAATGTGAAACTATCTCTGCCAATACCAACAATGGTATTTGCGACGCTATTGCGCATAAGAGTTATATCATTGGTAAAACGTGAAAGTAGCTCGCCGCTGTTTCTTTTGTGAAAATATTCTAAATCCAGGCTCATTAGGTGGCGAAATACTCGATTTTGAATATCAGAAATGATGCTTTGACCAATACGTGTCATGGTGACCGTTTCACCGTATGATGCAAAACCTTTTATTACAAAAGCAGCGAGAACCGCTGCACAAAACATAATTAGTAATTTCGGGTCATTCGTTGTAAAAACATCATCAAAAACGGGTTGCAACAGAAAGGGCAGGGCAGCTGTAGATAATGCAGTTAACAGCATAAAAAAACACGCCTGACCAAAACGTAATTTGTATGGAGCAAGGTGTTCATGCACTAATCTTTTTGCAAGGGGCTTTTGCAAGGTTTGCTTTTCTGCCATAAATGTAGGGATAATCTTTTTGCTAAAGGTATCAAGTTTTGATACATTTCGCAATCATACACATTGTTTTTTGGCATGCAGCGACAGAGTTTTTTATTTTATCAGGCCTTTCTTTTTCTGATCGTATTCTTATGTTTGCCATTACCCCATGGGAATATCTACCCTTTTTTGGCTTTAATAGCACTCTGTTTGTCTCAATTTAAAAAACAAGGCCTTGATCAAAAAAAAATAAATTCATTAGCAATTTCATTTATCGTATGGTGCGGTATAAGTACGTTTTGGGCAGTTGATATTTCTAAAGCTATGCACATGTACTCTAAGGTCATGGCCATAGTGTGTGGGGGGTGGTTTTGGTGGATTAACCACACTAAATTTAGTCTGCAAAAACGTCAAAAATTAGAATTGGCAGTGTCTTTAGCTGGTGCTCTACTAGCGGTTTGTTTATTTATTTTTGTAGTGAATACGAAGCTTGGAGGTTCGTTATTCCAAGTGATAGATAGATACATTTCCCAAGCTTTGATCCACGGTTGTGTGGCATGTGGCTTATCTATTTGGCTGAGTGTGAAGCATTTTAAAAAATGGATACAAGCCATTATTTTAATTTTAATCTTTTGGACTGTGCAGCATGGCACAAGTGATGCAGCTGCTTTAGGAATTCTTTTAGGATCAGGAGCTCTAGTTATGCACAAAATAACGCCGAGCTTTTTAAAGGTAATGTTTATATATGGTATGCCAGTTGTTTGGGGAATATTACCATTCATTTTTCGCATGCTATCTTGCGAACAATATGTGCAATGGTCAGCTGTTCTTGATCCTAGCTATACACATAGATTATTTATTTGGCATTCCGTTTCTAAGCAGATTTTTGAGCGTTTTTGGACAGGATTTGGAATTGGAAGCTCACGCTATCGATTCCTTACCGTTCGGGGTGAAGACATTACCATTACAACCGGGCACGAAAAGTTAGTATTATTCTCTCCTGAAAATTGTTTGCATCCTCATAATTTTATGCTGCAAATTTGGCTTGAACTTGGTGCTATTGGAGTATTATTAGCCTGCATAACCTGGATTGTTTATTGGAACAAGCAGTATGACAAATCAAATAGCTATACGATTGCATTTTGGGGAAATGCCCTTTGCGTAGCCGCAACGGGCATTAGTATTTGGCAAAGTTGGTGGCTTATTTTGATAGTGATTCTTGCGCCAGTTTACAAGCTAAGTAATTCCACGCGGTTCAATTTTAACTAACTTAGACTTTTTAACACATCTTCAGGTATCTCTACGTTTGTATAAACGTTTTGCACGTCATCACTATCTTCTAACGTATCGATTATTTTGAATAATGTTTTCGCCTGATCCACATTGACTGCAATTGTAGTTAATGGTTTCCACATGATTTTTGCTTCTCTGGGGTCACCAAGTGTTTCAATTAACGCATCGCGTACTGTCGCAAAATCTTCCATATGACAGGTGATTTCATGGGCATCATCAATTGTTTCTACATTTTCTGCACCTGCATTGACTGCTGCTTCAAATACTTGATCAAAGTTAAATTTTGACGCATCGAAGTGCAACATGCCTAAGCGCTCAAAACAAAAACCAACACTTCCGGTTTCGCCTAAATTTCCACCATTTTTGCTTAAAGTAGAGCGTACTTCAGAAGCAGTGCGATTGCGATTATCAGTTAAGGTTTCAACAATTACGGCAACTCCTGCAACTCCGTAACCTTCATAACGCACTTCTTCATATTGACTCAGATCATCTCCGCCACTAGCTTTTTTGATTGCTCTATCAACATTGTCTTTTGGCATATTAGCGCCACGTGCGGAAGCTAAAGCTGCCCTTAGCCGTGGATTTGAAGAAGGCTCAGCTCCTCCTGATTTCACAGAAACAATAATTTCTCGTGCGATTTTTGCAAACATCTTAGCACGCTTCGCATCCTGCGCGCCCTTGCGATACATAATATTTTTAAACTGCGAATGTCCTGCCATAGTGTCCCCCGTTTAATCAATTGCTTCTGCTAGTCTGGTTGCTTGGTCATTAGAAATTAGTGGATCAATAAGTTCGTCTAATGCTTCACCTTCAACAATTTGTAAAAGTTTATAAAGAGTTAGATTAATGCGGTGATCGCTAACACGTCCTTGAGGAAAATTATAGGTACGAATACGCTCAGATCTATCACCCGTACCCACCTGCCCTTTACGGCTTGCGGACCGCTCATCTTCTTTGCGTTGACGTTCCGCTTCATAAATTCTTGCGCGCAAAATTTTCATCGCTTTGGCTTTGTTTTTATGTTGGGAACGTTCATCTTGGCAAGTAACAATGACCCCTGTTGGAATATGGGTTATGCGCACTGCGCTATCAGTTGTGTTAACATGCTGGCCACCAGCACCTGAAGCACGATATACATCAATCTGTAGGTCTTTTTCATCAATCTGAATATCTACATCTTCCACTTCTGGAAGCACAGCCACTGTTGCTGTTGATGTGTGCACGCGGCCGCTTGATTCTGTTTCAGGTACTCGTTGGACTCTATGTACGCCAGATTCAAATTTTAATCTTGCAAACACACCCTTACCTGCAATACTAGCGCTTGCTTCACGAATGGCTCCAAGGCCTGTATCACTTAGGGCAATAATTTCAAATTTCCATCCTTTATTCGCAGCATACCGTTGGTACATACGAAATAGATTGGCAGCAAACAAACCTGCTTCATCACCACCTGCACCAGCGCGAACTTCTAAAATAGCGTTACGTTCGTCGTCAGCATCTTTTGGCAACAATAAAACTTTTATTTTTTGTTCAAATTCAGGAAGTGCATGAAGAATTGCATCGTAATCCTGTTGAGCCATGGCTTTCATGTCAGATTCTAGGGATGAATCATTTAGCATTGCTTCTAAGTCAATTTTTTCTCGTTGGGTTTTTCTAAGATCCAAGATGACCTCAGAAATTTCCGTTAAGTCACTATATTCCTTGGAAAGACGAGCAAATTCTTTAGCATCTTTCATGTCATGGTGCGCCAACAAGTCTTGTAACTCTTGATGATGAGTAACTAGCCGGTCTAATTTTACCTCAAATGACATAAATCTCTCTAAATGATACGTAGGCGTAGTCTACAAAAAACTAGCGGATCGAGCAATGTTTATCTATTTGACAAATCCTTCACTAAATTTTATATTACGCCTTATGGCGGAGTAGCTCAGCTGGTTAGAGCACCGGAATCATAATCCGGGTGTCGGGGGTTCGAGTCCCTCCTCCGCTACCATTATTACCTTTTCTTTACTATTGTTAGTCCATCACCAATCGGCAACATGCAAATGTCTACGCGAATGTCGGTTTTTATTATGTCATTTAATTTGCGAATGGCTTTTGTTCCTGAATCTGAATGGGCAGAATCAATAACGCGACCATTCCATAAAACGTTATCAATAAGGATGACTCCATTTGCACTGACAACCCTTAAGCTCTCTTCGTAGTACTCAGGGTAATGGCTTTTATTTGCATCTATAAAAATAAGATCAAATGATTGATCTTCAAAAGTTTTAAGTGTTTCAAGTGCAGGCCCTATTATCAACCGAATGCGATCGCTGACTTCAGCTTCTTGCCAATGCTTAAGTGCAATTTTTGTCCAGTCAGTATTTTTATCAAGCGCTGTAATGCTAACGCTTGGTAGTGCTAATGCCATGCATAAAGTACTATACCCAGTATATGTGCCAATTTCTAAAATACGTTTAGGACAAAGAATTTTAACAAGCATTGCTATGAATTGACCTTGCTCGGGCAAAATTTGCATGTTTCTTTCAGGCATGCTCGCTGTCTGTTCACGTAATTTTTTTAAGCATGCAGGTTCACGAACTCCAACTTGCAAAAGATATTCACGTAATTCTTTTGTTAGCTGAATAGCTTTTTGATCCTGATAAGTAGTCATCACGCTGTTTATGAAAATGTTTTCTTGATACTATAGTGCGAACCTTAAAAAGGCTAGGTTGGATGAGCTCGGTTGCAATTTTTGGATACGGTTACGTTGCAAAATTTTTGATTAAAGAGTTTTTGTCAGAAAATAAAGTTATAGTCGTTACGCGTCACCCCGAAGATGTTAAAGATCAAAATGTTTCGGTAATTCATTTTGATGATTGTTTGCCAGAGGTTGATGGAATTATTTCAACGATTCCACCTATTGATGGAGCTGATCCGGTGCTTGAAAAATATTCGCCAACTTGTTGGACAGCGTATTGTTCTAGTACTAGCGTGTATGGTGATCATCAGGGGGATTGGGTAACTGAAGAAAGTTTATGCAGCCCAAGCAATGAAAGAAGCCGGCAGCGTCTTGAAATTGAGAGAAAATGGATAGCATTACCTAGATAGTGTAGTCACGAGACATTAGCCCAAAGAGCGATGCACCGAATATGA
>JBAXJB010000029.1:0-19313 GCA_037138055.1 Alphaproteobacteria bacterium
TCATTTTTTATCTTCTTGTGTTTTCAAGCTCAAGAGCATTTGCATGAAAGCATCAAGCTCTGTCTTTTCTGAGTTTTCTCTTCGTTGCTTTTCTTCACGGCTGATGTATCTATGAATGTAATTACCTGTTGTCTTACAACTCATTGCGTGTTTTTATTTAACCGCTCTATCTGGGTAAGACGCTTGCAAATAAAGGGATTTTAAGCATAATTGGGACCTTGATTCAATTCGCAGGTATACCGAATAATATGAAAGCAAAGATGCGTTATAATAGTATTCCTGTGGCTTTGCAGGAAAATGAGTTCAATCAATTTGTCTTACCTCATCTAAAAAAAGGTTGTCGAGGACCAAGCAAAAAACTCTCTTTTTTCAAGATTTTCAATTACATCCTCAAGCTTATGCATACAGGATGTCAGTGGTCACAGATCCCAATTGATAAAGACGAAACCGGCAAGCCTGAAATCAACTACACGAGGCTGTTTCGAGCCTTTAGCTACTGGGTAAGGCATGGCTGTTTTAACATGATTTTTGAGTCTTCGGTCCTGACGTTGTTTAAAGCCAAGCTTCTGGATATGAGCGTGTTACACGGTGACGGTACTTGTACCGTAGCTAAAAAGGGGGAGATAATTTAGGGTTTAACGGTCATAAACATCATAAGGGAGACAAGGTTGTATCTATTTGTGATCGTAATTGTAATTGTAATTGTAATTGTAATTGTAATTGTAATTGTAATATCATCGCACCGTTTGTGGCGGCTCCTGGCAATAGAAATGAAGTGGTATTGTTCAGTCCAGCTTTATCCAACCTATTGGAAATGGCAAAGAAGATGGGGATAAAGCTAGCTGGCAGTGTGATGAGCCTTGATGGCGTTTATAATTCTCGAAAAAATCGTAAGGCAATCTTTAATCAGGGGATGACCCCAAATATTCCTGAAAACAAAAGGAATCGTAAGCTTCCAAAGCGCGGCAGGAAGCAGATTTATGATGCCAAAATATTCGAAGAAAGATTCCGAACCATAGAAAGGGTTTTTGCTTGGGAGGACAAGTTTAAGCGGTTGTTGACGAGGTATGAAGTTAACAGCATTAACCACTATGCCATGAAGACGATAGCATTTGCGATGATCAATCTGCGACACTTTTGCTAGCTTTTGCCTTTGTTTAGCGTAACAGATCAGAGGAGCTGTTGCCTTTTATTGCAAATAATTTACTCGCCTCACTCGTTTTGCATTCATAGTTGCTAGCTCCTGCAACAATTGGTCGTGATAATTTCGGCGTCATCTATTTTTATCATCACGAGAAAAATTAGGTCCCTAAAAATCAGGAAACGCGCAATGAGTTGTTAGCCAGATATAGCGGTTAAATAAAAACACGCAATGAGTTGAACAATATTGCTAGTTAGTCTTTTGAGCAAAAGGTCTTTTTGCGGCAAAAAGAGAGAAGTTTGACATAAGGCATCAATTTCGTTTTGATCATGGCTTACGTATATAACAGGAATATTTAAGTTGTGAAAGACGAACTGCATTAAATCAATTAAAGTTAACTTAAGGGATTTATCTAAGGCTGACAGGGGCTCGTCTAATAACAAAATGTCTGGATCTGCAAGGAGAGCACGCGCAAGGGCTACTCTTTGCTGCTCTCCACCAGATAAATTATATGGGAGTCTTGCTAAAAGATGGGATATTTTTAGCTGTTCAACAAGGTTTTCAAAGTGCGTGTTTTTGGAGGTATGTGCTTTAAAAAGAATATTTTTTTCAACAGTAAGATGAGGAAAAAGGCGTGATTCCTGAAAAACATATCCGACTTTTCTTTTATAAGGAGGAAGGTTGATCTCTTTCTCTGAGTCTAACCAAGTCGAGGAATTTACATGAATAAATCCAAAAACATTATGTTCTAGACCAGCGATACTGCGCAGCAACAGTGTTTTTCCGGCACCAGATGGGCCCATGATCCCAAGAGCATGTCCTGCTATGCACTGAAAACTTAGATCTAACAGGAAGCTTGGTTTTTTACAAGAAATCTCTACAGATATCTGGTTAGTCATTAGATTTATAGCTTATGTTTTTTAGTCCGTGCGCGTACAATTTGGTATCCAGTTCTGGTAAAATAGTGCAGGGGAAAGCTTAGTGCGTGCACTAGCCGCGTAAAGGGAAAAATAAGAAAAATTGTTAGTCCCAAAAAAATATGCAATTTGAACAAAATATGTTCATTCATAACAAAATCAGAAGCTCCTGAACGAAAAGTGACAATATGTTGTGCCCATCGTGCTAACGCCACCATGCTAACACCATTTAAATGCTGTGCGGAAATAAATATCGTCATTAAACCTAAAATTAACTGTGCGTATATCATAAGCAAAATAAGTATATCTGAGAATCGAGAATTGGAACGAACGCGCTTGTTAGTGATACGCCTTACAACCAAAATTGTCATTCCGATAAAACAGATAATTCCAAAAACCCCACCAGCAATCATGGCCAATAACTGCTTCTTCTCAACAGAAATGAAGTGAATATAAAAACTTTCTGGCATTAATAATCCAACGCAGTGTCCCGTTAAAATGAGTAACAGTCCGACGTGAAAAAGATTGTTACCCAAACGAAAAAGAGAAGTATTGCTTATAAGTTGGCTAGAACTAGCTTGCCATGAATACTGTTCACGATCATAGCGAATGATGCACCCAACAATACATGTAAATATGGCAACGTAAGGATAAATTCCAAAGAAAAAATGATTTATATAGGCTACCATAGACTTTCCTTCTAAACACAACCAGTTGAAAGATTTTGATCTGCTGAACTGATTTCACCACCACATGAACATCCGCCACACTTCTTAGTTGCGGTTTGTTTAGGATGATCATTATTCAAGAATTTCACTTGTTCCTCTTCCCATTCATCATCCATTGTATACATCCAATCGTTGATGTCTTTTGTGGGTGATTTCCATTCAATTGAGCTGTGTCCTGCCAGATCCATAAGACCATTAAACAAGGGAACATAAATACTATCTCGTTGAGAAAGAGAAGTCGCAATTTTTGCAATAATATGAACGCAATCAGTGAGAAATTCTTTAGCTTCATTAAGTGGTAAAAAGGATAAAAATTCAAGAAAAAGAGGTAGATAATCAGGCAATTCTTTTTTATCTAGCTCTAAGCCATGCTGTTCATACATATCTAACAAGTCGAGCATTGCTTGGCCTCTATCTTTTGATTCGCCATGAACATGTTCAAAAAGATACAACGATATATCCCGGGAACGATCAAAAAGACGTACATAATATTCTTGGGATTCTAAGATTTCTTTTGTTTGTATATGTTCAACAAAAAGCTCAATGTTTTTCAAAGTTGGCAGTTTTATAGCGTTTTCTTGTTTTAATATATCAAAAAGTACTTTCGCATTCTTGATCCATTCTTGTGAGGGATAAGAAAAAAAAATACCAATTATTTTATAGGAGTTGAGAGAATTTTTCGCGGAAGTCATTTTTGTATATCTCCACCAAATAAATTCTTTCGTTTTTGTTTTCCAAAAAGATCTGAGTCGTTCTCACCACCGGAACAACCGTTTCCAAATGAAATTCCACACCCGCTGCGCATGTCAAATGCATTCTCTGCGTATTCTCTATGTGAGGTCGGAATTACAAATCGATCTTCATAATTCGCAATTGCCATAATCTGATACATGTCCTCTACTTGGTCTTTTGATAAGCCAACGCGTTTTAGTATAGCTTCATTTTCGGTATGATCCACGTATCTATCGCGCATGAATGCTCTCATAGCTAACATTTTTTCAAGAGCATCTTTTACGGGTTTTTCATTACCAGCAGTTAACAAATTCGCGAGGTATTGCATAGGAATGCGCAAGGAACTCACATCTGGAAAAATACCATCTGTCGTTGGTATTTCACCATTTTGAGTACGGCCTTGTATCGGACTTAATGGAGGGATATACCAAACCATAGGTAATGTACGGTATTCAGGATGCAGTGGAAAAGCGACTTTCCAATCCATCACCATTTTATACACTGGTGATTGTTGAGCCGCTTGTATCCAATTTTCTGGAATACCTTCTGCTTTTGCAGCTTCAATTACTTTTTTATCAAATGGATCTAGAAAAACATCTAATTGTGCTTGGTATAAATCTTGTTCATTTTCTGTCGATGCCGCTTCTAGGATTCGATCTGCATCATAAAGCATTACGCCTAAATATCGGATACGACCGACACACGTTTCAGAACAAACTGTTGGTTCACCAGCCTCAATTCGTGGGTAACAGAATGTACATTTTTCTGATTTACCTGTTTCCCAATTGAAATAAATCTTCTTATATGGGCAAGCTGAGACACACATGCGCCAACCACGACACTTGTCTTGATCTATGAGAACAATACCATCTTCTTCACGCTTATAAATGGCTCCGCTGGGACAGGCAGCTACGCATGTTGGGTTAATGCAGTGCTCACAAAGCCTTGGTAAATACATCATGAAGGAATGCTCAAACTCACCATAGATATCTTTTTGAATTTGATCAAAGTTGTGATCTTTACTTCTTTGTTCAAACTCGCCGCCCATAATATCTTCCCAATTCGGTCCTTTGCTAATTTTTTCTAATCTTTCACCAGAAATTACAGATACAGGTCTAGCAGATGGGAATGTGCTTGTTTCTTTTGTTTTTTGTAAGTGTTCATATTCAAAAGTGAACGGCTCATAATAATCTTCAATTGCTGGTAAATTAGGATTCGCGAATAGCTTTGTTAGTATCGAAGCCTTACTGCCTATTCGTGGTTGAATTTCACCGTTCTTTTTACGCAACCAGCCACCTTTCCAACGTTCCTGATTCTCCCAATCATCTGGATAACCAATTCCTGGCTTCGTTTCTACATTGTTGAACCAGGCGTATTCTATACCACGGCGTGATGTCCATACATTTTTGCACGTTACAGAGCATGTATGGCAACCAATGCATTTATCAAGATTAAGAACTTTACCAATTTGTGCTCTAACTTTCATAGAGTTACCTGCTTATACTGAGGCGTTTCTTTTTCCCAGAGAACATTTTTCATCTTTCGTACTATTACAAACTCGTCACGATTAACCCCAACGGTGCCATAATAGTTGAAACCATAGGATAACTGAGCGTAGCCACCTATCATGTGCGTTGGCTTAAGAATTGTTCTGGTAACAGAATTGTGAATACCGCCACGGTTGCGGGTGATTTCACTACAAGGAACGTTGATTGTTTTTTCTTGAGCGTGGTACATCATAACCATTCCTTTGGGAATACGTTGGCTAACGATAGCTCGTGCACAGATGGTTCCGTTTACATTGTAAGACTCTATCCAATCATTATCGATAACGGCTATTTCAGTAGCGTCACTCTCACTAAGCCAGATAACAGGTCCACCACGATTAAGGGTCAGCATTAATAAATTATCACTATAGGTAGAATGTATTCCCCATTTTTGATGGGGAGTGATAAAATTAAGAACAATCTGCGGACGATCGTCACCATGCTTATCAATAACAGGCGCAATTGTTTTTAGGTCAACTGGTGGTTTATACACACAAAGTTGTTCTCCAAATGCGCACATCCAGGGATGGTCTTGGTATAATTCTTGGCGACCGGTTAGAGTACGCCAAGGAATTAATTCGTGCACATTAGTGTAACCGGCACTGTAGTTAACTTTTTCTGATTCCAACCCGCTCCATGTTGGGGACGAAATAATTTTGCGTGGTTGCGCTTGCAAATCCCTGAATCTTAACTTATCTTCTGTGCGTCCATGTACTAAATGAGTATGATCTAAACCTGTTTGTTCAGATAAAGCAGCCCAAGCTTTGTGAGCTACCTCTCCATTTGTTTCAGGAGCAAGTGTTAGGATAACCTCGATTGCATCAATGTCTGTTTCAAGTTTTACGAGTCCATCACTAACACCTTTTTCTTTGACTGTGCTATTAAGACTCTTAAGGAATTGTACTTCGTGTTCAGTATTCCAACTAATCCCTTTTCCTCCATTCCCTAGCTTATCTAGTAAGGGACCGAGAGAAGTAAATTTTTGATAGGTATTGGGGTAATCACGCTCAACAAGCGTAACTGTTGGCATTGTTTTTCCTGGGATAGGTTCGCATTCCTCTTTTTTCCAATCCTTTACATCTATTGACTGTGCCAGTTCTTGCGGAGAATCATGAAGAATTGGTGTTAAAACAACATCATGTTCAACTTCCAAATGTCCAACGCATAGTTTTGAAAATTTTTCTGCAATTAGTTTGTAAATGTCCCAATCAGATTTTGATTCCCACCCCGGATCAACTGCTTTTGAAAGAGGATGAATGAAAGGGTGCATGTCTGATGTATTAAGATCATTCTTTTCATACCAAGTAGCTGTTGGTAAAACGATATCCGAGTAAAGACATGTTGTCGACATGCGAAAGTCTAAGGTAACCAAAAGGTCCAGCTTACCTTGAACAGGATCTCGCCACTTAACTTCCTGTGGTTTTAATTCGTCCTGTTGACCTAAATCTTTCCCCAACACACCATTCTCAGTGCCCAAAAGATATTTGAGAAAATATTCATGACCCTTTCCACTGGATCCCAATAGATTAGATCTCCATACAAAAAGATTTCTAGGATAATTTAATTCATGATCCGGATCTTCAGATGCAAATGATATGTCTCCATTTTTTAAAGACTTGGAAATATATTCTGCTGGATTTTCTCCAGTTTTTTTAATGTGTTTTCCAAGATTTAGGGGGTTAATATTGAGTTGCGGTGCTGATGGTAACCAACCCATTCGTACAGATTTTACATTGTAATCGATGAATGAAGAAAATCCCCATTTTTTTTTATCTGCAAGAGGAGACAAAATCTCATCAATGCCTAATTTCTCGTAACGCCACTGATTTGTATGCATGTAAAAAAATGAAGTGGAATTCATCTGTCTTGGAGGACGAGTCCAGTCTGTTGCAAAAGCAAGAGGCGCCCATCCTGTTTGTGGACGAAGTTTTTCCTGGCCTACGTAATGAGCCCATCCCCCACCAGATTGTCCTACGCATCCACACATTGTTAAAAGATTTATAATGGCACGATAGGTCATATCCATGTGGTACCAATGATTCAATCCGGCACCAACAATGACCATTGAGCGTCCTTGGGTTTTATGGGCATTTTCAGCAAACTCTCGAGCAATTTGAATAACTTGATCTTTAGGGACGCCTGTTATTTTTTCTTGCCAAGCTGGAGTATATGGAACATTGCAATCATAGGAAGTGGCAACGTGTTCTCCACCAAAACCACGATCAATACCATAGTTAGCTATAAACAAATCGTACACTGTTGCAACGAAAATTTTCCCTTCTTTTGTGTCTACCTGCAGAGCTGGTAAGTTGCGCTCAAGAATATCTGGATGATCTGTTTTTTGAAAAAATGATGGAGCATTCCCGCCAAAATAAGGAAAAGCAACAGACTGAATTTTAGCATCTTTAAAATTTTCCAGGGTTAAGAGCGGTTTAATATCTTCTGATGTCAGGTGGTTCTTTTTGCTTAAGTTCCACTTTCCTTTTTCACCCCATCTGGAACCGATGGTCCCATTAGGGACAACAAAATCGTTGGTGTTTTCATCAATTAAAATTGTTTTCCATTCCGCATTATTTGTTTGTTGCAGTTCATCCTTAAAATCACTTGCTCGAAGCATTCTTTCAGGGACTAAGCGCCCATCTTGTTCAATTAAGCGTACTAAAAAAGGCATGTCGGTGTATTGACGGCAATACTGATCAAAATAGTCACTTTTATTTGCTAGATGGAACTCTTTTAAAATAACATGTCCCATAGCTAGAGCAACGGCAGCGTCTGTTCCCTGTTGCGGATGGAGCCAAGTATCACAAAGTTTTGCAACTTCACTATAGTCCGGGGTAATCGCAACTGTTTTTGCTCCCTTATAGCGAACTTCTGTGAAAAAATGTGCATCTGGGGTACGTGTTTGGGGTACATTTGATCCCCAGGCAATAATATAGTGTGAGTTGTACCAATCAGCACTTTCTGGTACATCGGTTTGCTCTCCCCATGTTTGCGGGGAGCTTGGTGGTAAGTCACAATACCAGTCATAAAAACTCAAGCAAACACCGCCTATCAAAGATAGGTATCTGCTGCCGGCTGCGTAAGAAACCATAGACATAGCGGGTATTGGGGAAAAGCCGACAATCCTGTCTGGACCATAGGTTTTTGTTGTGTAGACATTTGCAGCGGCAATTATTTCAGTTACTTCATCCCAATTGGAACGAATAAAATCACCCATTCCACGAGACTTTTTATAACTCATGCATTTTTCAGAATCTTTCATCAGTTCTGTCCAGGCCACAACTGGATCGTCATGAATTTCACGCATCTCCCGCCAAAGGCGAATGAGTTTACCACGTATCATTGGGTATTTAAGGCGCGCAGCGCTATAAAGATACCAGGAATAGCTAGCTCCTCTGGCACATCCTCTTGGTTCATGATTAGGTTGATCAGGGCGTGTTCTTGGATAATCAGTTTGTTGGGTTTCCCAGGTAACTAACCCATTTTTTACGTATATTTTCCAGCTGCATGAGCCTGTGCAGTTGACACCGTGGGTAGATCGAACGATTTTGTCATGTTGCCATCTTCCACGATATCCATTCTCCCAGGATCTGTCCTCTTGCGTAGTTATCCCATGATGGTTTGAAAAAGATTCTGTCTTTTTTTTGAAAAATGTTAATCGATCAAGAATATGACTCATTATGTTATTCCTTTGTTTAGCATGATGTTTCCGCATTTTTTCGGTAATACCACCACCATGTTAAAAGTAAGCAAGTAATATAGTACCCAATAAACCCCCAAAAAGCAAAGTCAACAGATCCTGTATACTCTATAGACCACCCAAAACACTTTGGAAGAACGAACGCTCCATATGCTGCAATAGCTGCACTAAATCCTAGAACAGGTGCTTTTTCTTCTGGTGGAAATATGACTCCAATCATTCTGAATACAGATCCGTTGGCAATTCCTGTTGTTGCAAACAATAAAACGAACAATGCAAAAAATCCAACAAAACTTTTTGTGTCGGCTTGTAAAAAATATATAACTCCTAAAACTGCCCCAATCATTATCAATAAATTCCAAAAAGTAACAAACGCTCCTCCTAATTTATCAGACATCCATCCTCCAAAAGGGCGAATAAGGGCACCAATTAAGGGGCCAATAAAGGCATATTTTAGAGGGTCAATCTCTGGGAATTGCATTTTAATCAAAAGAGGAAGCGTGGCAGAATACCCAATAAACGAACCAAATGACATAATGTATAGCCAAGTTGTTAGATACATATGTTTGCGTTTAAAAATAACTAGCTGATTTTTTAGTGGTACCTGTGCAGTTTTAAGGTTATCCATCCATAAAAATGCAGCTACTGTACAAAAAATAATAGGAATTATCCAAATAAATGCAGCATTTTGTAACCAAACAATCTTAGTCACCTGTCCATTGATTGAACTTTGAGATGCGCCACCAAAATTACCAAACAGATTGATACCTATTACAAAAGGTACAACAAATTGTAGAACGCTAACGCCTAAATTTCCGAGACCTGCATTTAGACCTAGGGCCAGCCCTTGTTTTTTCTTAGGGAAAAAAAAACTTATATTCGCCATGGACGACGAAAAATTTCCTCCGCCAAATCCACAAAGAGCAGCCATAATAAGCATTGTCAAATAAGATGTCGTGAGGTCTTGCACGGCATACCCGATACCAATTGAGGGAATTAAAAGGCTTGCTGTGCTGATTACAGTCCAATTTTTGCCACCAAAGATAGGAACAACAAATGAGTAAAAGACGCGTAGCGTTGCGCCCGTAAGTCCAGGAATAGCAGCTAATGTAAAAAGTTGCTCTTTTGTAAAATTAAATCCAATGTTATTTAAATTAACAGCTACAACAGACCATATCATCCAAGTTGCAAAACCTAACAAAAGGCAAGGAATGGAAATCCACAAATTACGAGATGCAATTTTTGCACCATGAGTCTTCCAGAAATTTTCATTTTCAGGATTCCAGTTAGTAAGATTCTTATTCATACCACTACCCTCTCGTCTCACCTTGATATAAAAATTATTGATTGTCTAGTTCAGGAAAATAAGTGTGTTTATGCAAGTCTGGGTATTTTCTTTTTTCCATCATTACAATTGAAACATGCATCCAGATAAATGCGATAGATACAATCAAAAATAAAAACATAAAGCAGCTTGTCCAAATGCTTGTTAAATCGTTAAGGGCACCAAAAATGATGGGTAAAATAAAACCACCTAATCCACCAACAAGTCCTGTAATGCCACCTACAGAGCCAATATGATTGGGATAATAGACAGGAATATGTTTATAAACAGCTGCTTTACCTAAGGACATGAAAAATCCAAGAACGAAAGAAATGGCCATGAACTGATACATACCCATTGATAAATTAAAATGAATGTCTTTTTTAATACCGTGAACAATGTAATCTGTAGAAGGATAGCTCAATAAAAATGTGCAGATAATACAAACAATAAATGTCCAATACATTACTTTTCTTGCGCCATAACGATCTGACAGCACTCCTCCGTAAGACCTAAAAAGAGAACCAGGAATCGAATACATAGCCCCCAACATACCAGCTGATTTGATGTCAAGGTTGTAGACACCTATATAGTATATTGGTAACCAAAGTGCTAAAGACACGAAACCTCCAAAAACAAAAAAGTAATAAAGAGAAAAACGCCATACTTGTAATTTTTTCAAAGGTAACAAAGCTGCCTTAAAGGATGTTGGCTTAGTTCCTTTTGCCTGATGAGATAATAAAACGGGATCATCTTTACAAAATATATAAAAAATACAAGCCATGATAAAAAGACTTGCGGCCCAGGTTTTAGCAACCATCTGCCATCCAAAAGAAACCATCACAAATGGAGCAAAAAATTTCGTAACGGCTGCTCCTACATTCCCCATACCAAAAATACCTAAAGCTGTACCTTGTTGTTTAAGTTCAAACCACCTTGAAACATAAGCTATTCCAACAGCAAAAGAGCCTCCAGCAATGCCAACACCCGCAGCAGCAAGCAAAAAGGTTTCGTATGAAGTTGCGTAAGACAGCAGATAAGTAGAGATAGATCCAGCAAGCATAATGATCGTAAAAATAAGACGTCCACCATATTGATCTGTCCAAATACCAAGTGCGACACGACTAAGTGACCCAACGAGTATAGGCATGCCTGCTAATAAACCAAATTGTGTGCTATTTAAACAAAGATCTTGCTTAATTTGGACACCAATAATGGAGAAAATAGTCCAGACAGCAAAACAAATGGTGAAAGATATTGTGCTGATAGTCAGTGCTTGTTTTTGATCTGAATACATTGTGTAAAATGCAAATTTTTACATTATCTAACTCTAGTTAATAAATGTAAAAATTGCAATTTTTGGTTGTCTTCGCTATTTACATTTCAGAAATGATTGGATTAAGCTAATTCCCATGTTGCTCTTCGGTTTTAGGGCTATTTTATTTTCTTGAAGCCTTAAAAAGTAAAAGGATGTCTCCGTGTTAACTGTTGCGGCATCATTAGAAAAAACAAAAAAAAGCTGGTTGGGACTGGAAGCGCCAAGATATACAAGCTATCCTTCCGCACACCATTTTTCTGCTGAATTTGACAGCATCCATCATGAAGAATGGCTTGGTGAAATAGGTCGAGACACTTCCATATCCGTTTACTTTCACATTCCATTCTGCCGAGATTTATGCTCATTTTGCGGTTGTCATACTAAAATTACTAAGCATTATGATCCTATCGCAGCATATGTACAGACTATGCTTAAGGAAATAGAACTATTGAGATGTCGTGTTGGCAGCAAAGGAAAACTTGTTAATATCCATTTTGGCGGAGGCTCGCCTAACTTGCTTAACTCAGAAGATTTGCGGTCAATTCTTTACGCAATAAACTCAGTATTTGAGCTGAGCATGTCTAATGAAATGGCCATCGAAATTGATCCACGGACAACAACGGTTGAGAAAATTTTACTCTATGAGGAGTTAGGATTTACTCGTGTTAGTCTTGGTATTCAGGATTTTGACCCAATAGTACAACAGACCATTAACCGTATACAACCATACCATATGGTGGCCTCTCTTATGTCTAAATTCCGCGAAGTTGGAATTCAGCAAATAAATTGTGACTTAATATATGGGTTACCTCATCAAACTCCGGAACGATTCCGTGATACGTTAATTAAGACTGTTGCCCTTGATCCCGCACGTATTGCACTTTTTTCTTATGCACATATGCCCGAACTAAAGAAACATCAGCGGATTATTGATATGTCATGGCTACCTACAGATTCTGAAAAACTAACATTATATGTTATGGCCAGTAAAATATTGGAAGAGAATGGATACACATCAATTGGTATTGATCACTTTTCAAAAATAGATGACACACTAGCTAGTGCCCAGAGAGACTTCACTTTAAAACGTAATTTTCAAGGCTACACTACTGATTCCGCAGAAATACTTGTTGGGATAGGAAATTCTGCTATTAGCCAATTTCCCAAAGGATACGTACAAAATAGTCAACACTCAGTGATGTACAGAAATTTGATTGAAAATAATCGCTTGCCAAGTGTTCGAGGATGGCACTTCAAAAATAACGATCATGTACACAAGCGAGTAATAGATGAACTAATGTGTTTCATGTATGTTAATCTGGAAGTGGTATGCAATGCGTATAAACTTGATATCAGTTATTTTCAATTGGAATTGGAAAAATTAAGAAAAGAACCTTACCAAGAAATCGTCAAAATAGATGGCCAGATTATTTCCATTAATACGTCCTATCGTATGGCAGCTAGGGTTGTCGCGTCGGTATTTGACCAATATAAACACGCGGCAGCTGGACGATATTCAAAAGTAGCATAATTGCAATAAAATTTAAGGTTATGTATTGAAAAGGTTGTAACTAAAAATTACGAGCGTTAAAAGGGAGCACATGGTAATGATACAGTTAGGTTACAGCACAAGTGGACTCACCAACTTAAACTTATTTCAGGCAATAGAGGCTGTTGAAGAAGCTGGTTTTTCTGGAATAGAGCTATCACTTCACAAAGAGCAGTTTAACCCATTCCAGATAAGCAATCAGGAATTAGCAAGACTTAAAAAAGAATTGAAAAAGCGAAACATAAAACCAGCTTGTATTAATTCTGCAACGTTCTTTTTTCAGCCAGAGCGTCCTCATGACCCTTCTTTGATCTGCATTGATTTGGCAGGGAGAAAACAAAGAATCCATCTTATCAAAGAAGCTATTCGGCTAGCTAAAATTCTAGAGGTTCCTATTGTGAGTTGCGGAAGTGGATTTATAAGGGATGAGCATTTAATGAATCCATTAGTAGATCCGGAATCCTTGTTGATTGACAGTATTTACCAGTGTGTTGAAGACTGTGGAGATGTAGTTTTAGTTATTGAGCCAGAACCAGGAATGTACATTGAGACTCTGGAACAGGGAGTTAATCTTGTCAAAAAAGTAAATTTAGAAAGTTTCCGATTACACATAGATTTATGTCACGCCTTTTGCTCTGATGGCGATTATATTGAAGCTATTAGACAGGCAGCGGCTTATACGAAGTATCTTCATGTTTCTGATACGTCAGATGGATATAATTTAAAAGTTATTACTTTTAAAGAAGATATTTTTTGTAATCTAAATTTTGCAAGTTATTTAATTTATTTTCCAGAAACAGCAAATTTTCTGTTTATTGACCGAGAATGCATTTTCTATTTTTATGATCGCTTATTAAGTGACGTGGAAAAGTTGGAGATTGAAAGGTTTGCTCAAAAATTTAACGAAAATACAGTTCAATACATTGACTACAATCAGTTGTATATGGGGCCATCCTCTTATGAATCCGAAATTAAGGTGTATGCTATTTCTATACCCAATATTAGCTGGTGTATTATTGATAGGGTAAAGCCTATTGTAAATTATCTCAAAACAACAAAAAGTGATCGAACGCACAAGTATATCATTGAAAAAAAAGTTGCAAACACACTGACAGGAAAAGTTCATTTTCATGAACTGCCAGGAACAGGACAAATAGATTTTACCGCTTGTTTTAATGCACTCAAAGAGAAGGGATTTTATGGCTATGCTGTTGTAGAGCTTTACCATCATGTAGATATTTGGAAAGAGACGTTACAACAAAGTTTTAGCTATCTATCAAAGTGCTTAGAACCTGAATAAAAAGGAGCAATATGTTAAATATTAATCAAATGGGCTGGGATCCTCGAACTCTGGGAGAAATAGATCATCAAAAAGTGTTAGCGCCGTATATTCGGCTTTCTTCTTATACAACTGGAGAAAATGGGGATGTTGTCTATGTCTATGATTTACGTTTGACACAGCCAAACGTAACATATCTAAAACCAGATGTCCTTCATTCTTTAGAACACTTTTTTTTAGCGGGGTTTAGAAAGCACTTGAAGGAAAAATTCATCAATGTTTCTCCTATGGGTTGCCAGACGGGATTTTACCTTATTTTGATTAATAAAGGAAATGCAGACGAGATATTTTTAACATTTGAAACCATTCTGCAGGAAATTTTGAAAATGGACGAAGTATCGTATGCAGATATTCAAAGTTGTGGCCAGTATTTGTACCATGATCTTATTGCGGCAAAAGATATTGTAAAAAAGTTTTTGCATAAAAAATCAAGCTGGAGAGTCGTTTTTTGAAAGTTGCTTTAAAACATTGGCGGGTTTCACAAAAGCAACTCATTCAATATGACGTCATCCGTAGCTCTGATGTGTTTGATGAGAATAACGATCTGTTGATTAGTAGTGAAAAAAATGGAGGAAATCGCCGTTTTGTTGTTGTAGATCAGCGTGTATACGATATTTTTTCCGATAAAATTCATAAATATTTTCGTCAAAAAGGCATAATTGCTAGAATAGTTCCTATAAGTACGGGAGAAGCTAATAAATCAATATCTAACTATACTTCATTATTAGAAGAATTAGATTCGTTCTCAATCAATCGTCGTAATGAACCTATTATTTGTATTGGGGGTGGGGTATTAACAGACTTGGTGGGTTTTGTTGCTAGTACTTACAGGAGAGGAATCCCTCGTATTAATGTTCCCACAACAATTATGGGGTATGTTGATGCTGCAATAGGGATAAAAACGGGTATTAACTTTAATGAGTCTAAAAATAGAGTGGGAACTTTTTCTTGTCCCCAAAAAGTACTTTTAGATAAAACATTTTTTAGTACATTAGAGAGACGGCACATTCTCAACGGGGTTGGAGAAATTGTTAAATTAGCTATCATTAAAGATTCAAATCTATTCACAGCTCTAGAAAAATATGGGAAAGCGTGCATCTCTTCAAAATTTCAGGATGATAAGGGTGATCTGATTTTGGAAAGAGCAATCGATAGTATTATTCAAGAGTTAGAGCCCAATTTGTTTGAAGATAATCTCTCACGTTCTGCCGATTTTGGGCATACTTTTAGTACGGCTTTGGAAATGCAAAAAGGGAGCGATCTTTTGCATGGTGAAGCCGTTGTTATCGATTGTGTTTTTTCTTCGATGATCGCCTTTAAGAGGGGGTTGTTATCCAAAAATCAACTGGATGGAATTGTAAATCTTGTTCTTGAGTTGGATGTCTTAGTAGATTGCCCATGGATAGAGGATACTCTTCTTTGGGACGCTTTAATGGAAAGAACATATCACAGGAATGGATTACAACGACTTCCTCTACCTTGTGCTATTGGCGAACATATTTTTGTAAATGATGTTGAATTTAGTGAAGTGCATATAGCATGTGAGTTTTTTAAAAAGTGGATGTGTGAAAAATGGAAAAAGCTATCAATATTGATTTAACAGAAATAGAAAAATTTAATAAATTAGCTAAGACTTGGTGGGATCTAAAAGGCCCTATGGCAATGTTACATTTATTAAACCCTCTAAGGATTAATTTTGTTGTAAGTCATGTTGAGGTTTTTGGCAAAAAAATATTGGACGTTGGCTGTGGTGGAGGTATTCTAACCGAATCGTTATGCAAGGCAGGAGCCTTTGTGACAGGGATCGATATGACTTCAAGATCACTAGATGTTGCCAAAGAGCGTGCGAATAGAGAGCAGCTAAATATCAATTATTTCCTAGAAGATGTTGAGCTATTCGCAAAAAAATACAAAGCAGCTTTTGATATCGTTACTTGCTTAGAGGTTTTGGAACATGTTCCTGATTCACAAAGAGTAATAATGGCTTGTGCAGAGCTTCTAAAACCTGGGGGACATCTCTTTCTTTCAACCATTAATCGTAACATAAAATCTTATATTTTTGCGATTGTTGGTGCTGAATACGTATTAAATCTTCTTCCAAGAGGCACGCACAACTATAAGAAGTTTATTGGTCCATCAGAGCTTGAGAAAAAAGCTCAGCTATGTGGCCTCAACCTGGAGTCAATTTCAAGATTTATTTACAACCCTTTCAAGAGAACTTTTAAACTAAAAAAGGGGGCGGGTGTTAATTATATTACTTGTTTTAAAAGTGGCGGAGAAGAAAAATGAGAGAGTTTTTTGCCTTATCCCGCATCAAGCATGGAATGCTTGATATTGCTATGCCAGCTTTAGCAATTTTGTTACAAGGGATATTTCCTCCTGTGCATATTTTAATTTTGACCTTATTTACTGGTATTTGTGGATACATTTCTGTTTACGCGCTTAATGACTTGGTTGGTTTTAAAGAGGACAAACAGAAATTTTCGAAAAATATTGAATATGTAGGATACTCTGTTGAAACAACAGAGTATCATCACCCGATTGCTCGAGGACTCTTGAGTTTTAGATCCGGTATTCTCTGGGCTGCCGCATGGTTTTTAGGGGCCATTATTGGTTCTCTACTGCTAAATCCTATCATCACTGTCATTTTATTGGCTGGCGGTATTTTAGAATTCGTTTATTGTCGCTTATTGAAAGTCACATCATATCGTGTACTTCTAAGTGGTATTGTTAAGACATGTGGGCCTTGTGCTGCATTGCTGGCCACATCTTCTTCACCATCGAAGGAATTTTTTATATTATTATTTCTGTGGGTTTTCTTCTGGGAAATTGGAGGCCAAAATATTCCAGCTGATTGGAATGACATGAAAGAAGATCAACAACTGGGCGCTAAAACAATCCCTGTTTGTTATGGACCGAGAATAGCAGCTTTGATCATTATTCTGAGCCTTATCATTGCTGCTACTTTGTGTTGTTATTTATCCTTTGTTGTGTCCTCAAAATTTGGCTATGTGCATACGATTGGAGCTGTATGTATTAATTTTTACTTACTGATTTTTCCTGCTGTTCGTCTTTATAAAAGTCAAAATGGAACACAAGCAGTTATATTATTTGACAAAGCGAGCTATTACCCCCTTGCCCTTTTGGTTTGGACATTAGTTATCCAGGCCATTTTGCAGGGGTTCTGATACTGTCTTGACACTTAAAATAGTATCACTACCATGCAAATTGGTGGTTTTTAAGATTATAAGATGTTAGACTAACGTCCAAAAGGATTAACTTAGCTATCAGGAAACAAGAGTAATAAGTGTAACTCTCGCTTATATTCATAAGATCTATCGTAAAATCACGTGGTTTGTCCCGTGAATATAGTAAGCCACGGGCACGAAAGAGACAAACTTACTTGTGGCAGAAGATACCGCGGGTGCTTGCCTCATGGAGTTTCACCTGCATAAACAAGTTAGGCAAAGTTCTTGAGGAGATTTTATCGTTTATGAATCCAAATATTTTTAAGATAGTGTTTCTTTCTTCATTGGGTAACGCTCTAGAATTTTATGATTTTACGATTTGTGCTGTTTTTATTCCTGTTTTGTCTGCTATTTACTTCCCTCATGTAGATCAATCCTTAGCTATTTTTGCTGGACTATTTACTTTTGGAGCAGGCTTCATCGGACGTCCATTTGGAGCATATTTATTTGGTTATGTTGGTGATCGATGGGGTAGAAAGAAAGCTTTATCATTGACAGTTGGATTAATGGCGGTTCCAACATTTATAATCGCCATATTGCCTAGTTATAATCAAGTTGGTATTATCGCCCCCATTATTTTGGTGTGTTGCCGCTTTTTTCAAGGGCTTTGCACTGGTGGGGAATATAATGGTGCGGCTATTTTTGCAATAGAACATGATGGAGGTAAACACGCGGGATTAGTAAGTGGTATTATTGTTGGATCTGCGATTATTGGGGCATTGCTTGCTAATGTTGCTGGTTCGATTGTATTAAAACCAGATATGCCAAGCTGGGCATGGCGTATTCCTTTTTTGATTGGTGGGTGTATTGGGCTTATAGCGTATATCGTACGTAAAAATTTTCAAGAAACATCTGTTTTTATTAAGTCTCAATCAGAACATAAAATTCAGGCAATTTTTAGTGATCGCCGCGTAGAGTTTGGATTGAATATTATCTACGCGTTTGTGACAGGTGTTTTATTTTATATAATTTTTGGATTTTTAAATATTTATTCATCACGTTTTCTTAACTTATCATTGGCGGAAAGCAGCCTTTATAATACCTATGGGTTAACATCTTTCATGCTATCATGTATAATATTTGGTGCTCTAAGTGATCGTATCGGCATAAAGCGCGCCTTATGCCTTCCCGTTTTTTTGATCACTGCATTAAGCGGCATTGTTTTCTTTCTTTTGCAGCAAGTACATTCACACTCATCGCTTGTTGTAGGACAAATCTTGCTTGGACTTTTATGTGGTAGCTATTTAGGGCCTGGCCATGCTTTCATGCTAACACTTTTTCCTCCTCACGAACGTTATACAGGAACATCACTAAGTTTTAGTATTGGCATGTGTATTGCTGGAGCTACAACACCCGCTATTTTAACATATCTAATTGACCAAACAGCTGACTTTTTTGTACCAGCATATTATATGACATTTTTTGTAATAGTCATTGGTATTGCTCTCTATACTTTTATTAATTTTTATGACGCAAGGAGACAACGTAATTTTTTTGATGCCTGAAGGATGACTTATGGAGCTTTGTTGATAGTGATTCTCAAGACACTCTCAGAGCTTATAATATTCTTAATAACTGATTCTTCTGAGGCAGTTATTTTTCAAAATTAACCATAATTAACCATACAAATCGAAAGATTATTAGCAGCAAAAAATAAATACGACAGATATTCCTATATGTAGAGTAGCCACCCCAAGATTACTCCGTAACCGTCAAATGAACCACGATAAGAAATCTCAGCATTAACTAATTGTCCTACACCGGAATTTG
>JBAXJB010000030.1:0-18210 GCA_037138055.1 Alphaproteobacteria bacterium
ATCCTTCAAATAAACCAAAATACTTATCTAGTCTGAAATTTTGCAGAGGGTTCTCGTTAGTAAAATTTTTTACTTGAATTTTTCAATACAAGCTATTGATGAATTTCAATCATTAATATTAATTTCTTTACCTGTTACATCTCTTTTTTTTGGTTGGCAACCGTTTATTGTAACCCCTATAAACATTTTTCTTTTGCTGGTTTTCCCAATTATTTTTCATTTATTAATAAAAGAAATTACTTCTGGTTACACGCAGTTTTGGAGAAGCGAAATTCTCTCAATAATGCGTTTTCCTATATGCATTAAAGCAGCTATTGGTTTATTTAAAATCAATAAAGCACCATGGAATTCATCGAATAAAAACATAAAAGGAAAAATTGACTGGTTCTTGCTAATACCACAATTATCTATTTTATTTTTTAGTGCATCATCAATTTTGTATGGAGTTGTTAAATTATATCCTGAATTTAAAAAAGGTCCAATTATATGCGTAATGAAGCAGTATTTCACGCAACCACAAAGTCAAAATATGGAAACATTTAAGAATTTTATTACGACCCGTCTTGATGATGGTTACTCTCTCGATCTTTTAATCATGTGTGGTCTTTGGTCATTCTTTAGTATCATCAAGATCATTTCATATTTAAGGATTTTGCTAAAAAAAATAAAAAATAGCTCAGAGAATTTTAGATTTAATATGAATCTTCCAATTTTTTTTGAGGATAGCACTGTAGATACTCAATTACTTACAAGTAGAATATCAGAAGACACAATCACCGTATCGACTGTGAAAAATAAGCTCAAAAATATTATAATTAATAAAACATATAAGTTAAAAATCCTTCTCCCAAGCGGCGAATCTAGTATAGAAATAAGATACGCTGGAATTATAGGAAACGAATATATTTTCAACATTTTGTCTAAAGACAAAATATCTAGTCTTAATGACACCTTATACTCAGTTGCATGGCACCGATATCTGTATTTTGATACAACGCCATTTCACACTATTTCATCATTTTTGAAGCATATACTCAATATCCATACGTGGTGTGAAAAATCAAGAAAAGTGGAGACTGTTATTTTCAATGAACCATCCAAAAAAAATCAAAAACGTCTTGGTTTTGTAGAAAATCATGGAAAAAATTCTTATCTATTCTGTTTTTTTCCTATTCCTAAACATTCATCAATTACTGCTAAGCATTCTGAAAATGGTAAAATAAAAACATATAAAATACGTAGTAACAATGAAGCTAGTAAAATTCTTCATTTAACAAAAAATCTAGATAATACAGAATGTTACTATTACCAGATTAGCTGTGTTAAGTAACCGAGTGAATAACGCAACAAAATGCCATTGCATGCGAAAACATGCAAGAAATTCATCAAGCACTAAATATGGTGTCATAAAGCCGATAAGCTCATTCATCAGCTTTTAAAAAACTCCTAATGCGCCCATGATGCTCCCATCAAGTCAAAAACTCCCCCTGTTGCGCTTGGTACTTTACCTGAAGCCAGAAAATCAGCTACATCGACAATTTCTTGCACCTTGATCGTTTGGCCTGTTGGCATAGAAGAAAGACACTGTGCTTTGACATCTGGTTTCAAACTTTCAAACATTTTACCTTCAACTGGCCCTGGAGCTATTACGTATACAAAAATATTATTTTTGGCGTTATCCCGCGCAATATCATAAGAGTACTTTGTTAAAGCGGCTTTAGAATCTGCATAGACATAATAGCCTTTTGGAAGACCACGGTAAGCTGCACGGCTGCCTAGGTTAATAATGATTCCCTTTTTATTTTGCTCAATAAAATGTTCAATGGCATGGTCGCAAACAACGCGTTGCGATAAGTAGTTTATATTAAGAATCCGCTGCGTATCAGATAACGATAGTTCTTCTTGCTCAACTCCTGCTGAATTAATGACTATATCTATATGATCGCCACATTTCAAAACTTCTGACCAAAATGCTTGTATGGTTTCAGGTTGGCTAAAATCGGCTTGTATTAAATGAACTTGTGCTGGGGATGCTTGCTGTAGCTTTCCTAGTTCTTGCTTGTTACTAAAATACTGACAAATAACTGTATCACCCTTTTCAATAAAGTGTTTTGCTATTCCTAAACCTATATCACCACTTGCACCGGTAATAAGCACAACTCTTCCAGAAGCATTAAGCGCAAAACCTAACGTTATCACGATCACATAACATAATTTTTTTAACATCTTCGTTTTCCTTGAATTATGAAGTATTTTTGATTATCTTTTTCTATTTTATTAAAGTCAACATAAGGCAGCCTGATGCTTAAGACTTGCCCCTTTATTTTGGCCAGCGTATCATGCTCTATGTCTTAGGAATTGGATCAAGAATTTAGTGGATCGCACTCAAGCAGCAAAAGAACTAGAACGTTTGGCAAAACTCATTGCACATCATGATTACTGCTATTTCTCACTAGCAAATCCCGAAATTAGTGATGAGCAATATGATGCCCTAAGACGTCAAAATCAAGAACTAGAGGCGCTATTCCCTGATCTCAGAAGGCTTGATAGCCCAAGTCATAGAATTGGTTCACCGGTTTCTTCTCAATTTGATAAGGTTAAGCATCGTAAGCCTTTACTTTCCCTAGACAATGTTTTTAACGAAAAAGAATTTGCTGATTTTGGAAAAAAACTAAGACGTTTTCTAAAAATGCCTGAAGATGTTTCCATTCCCATGCTAGCAGAGCCTAAAATCGATGGCCTCTCAGCAAGCTTACATTATCAAGATGGTCAATTTGTACTTGGTGCTACTCGGGGTGATGGTCAAGAAGGTGAAAATATCACTGCAAATTTGCGCACAGTACGTGATTTACCCTTAGGACTTTTAGGAGAAAATATTCCAAAAAGCCTTGAAATTCGCGGTGAAGTTTACATGAAACTTGCGGATTTCGAAGAATTAAATGCAAAACGCCGACAGCAAGACGAACAAGCTTTTGCAAATCCACGTAATGCTGCGGCAGGTTCATTACGCCAACTTGATTCAACAGTAACAGCAGCACGCCCTGTACATTTCTTTGCATATTATGCACAAAGCCTTGAAGGAAATATTGCAGAAACACAAAATGAGCTTCTACAAAAACTACAAACATGGGGATTTGTTGTGAACGCTCATCACAAGCTATGCAACACATTTGATGAAATGGTGCAGTACTACCAAACCATGCAGGAAGTTAGGCAAACCCTTGATTACGAAATTGATGGATTAGTATTTAAAGTTAATGATCTGCGATTGCAAGAACGACTAGGTGTTGTGGGCAGAGCTCCACGCCATTCCATTGCATTTAAATTTGCAGCACAACAAGCAGAAACAGTTGTTGATGATATTATTCTACAAGTAGGACGCACAGGAGTAATAACTCCAGTTGCTGTTTTGCAACCTGTCATTGTAGGCGGTGTAACTGTTAGTCGCGCGACTCTTCATAATGAAGAAGAAATTCGCCGCAAGGATATTCGTATTAAAGATACGGTCATTGTACAACGAGCAGGAGATGTCATTCCCCAAGTTGTGAAGGTAAAAACTAGCAAACGTTCAAGCGACTCACAAGTTTACTGCTTCACCGCAAACTGTCCTTGTTGCAATTCTCACCTATACCAAACACCTGGGCAAATAGCCAAACGCTGCCTAAATGGTTTTGGTTGCGAAGATCAAGCCATTCAGCGTCTTATTCATTTTGTTAGTCGTGATGCTTTAAATATAGATGGATTAGGCGAAAAGCACATTGCCAGATTTTATGCACTTAACCTTATCACCACGCCTGTTGATATTTTTACCCTTGAAGATCGCAGTAAAACCCTTAAGGAACCATTGGAAACGTGGGAAGGATGGGGTAAGCAGTCAGCACAAAACTTGTGGGATGCTATTAACAAAGTTAGAACGTTACCATTAGATAAACTAATTTATGCTTTAGGGATTCCCCAAATTGGCCAGACAACAGCAAAATTATTGGCCAAGCATTTTATGATTTTCGAGCGATTTTTAGAAACCATTTTGAAAGCCCACCAAAGCGATTCGATCGTACATAAAGAATTGATGCCTATTGAAGGAATTGGCCATGGAATGGCACGTGATATTATTGACTTTTTCCAACAAAAACATAATCTACAAATGGTTGAAGGCTTATTAAAGCACATTGCCGTGTTACCATACGAAGTAGCTAGTAACCTTCCATTAAGCGGAAAAACAGTAGTATTTACTGGTGGTTTAGAACACATAAGCCGTAGCGAAGCCAAAGCCCAAGCTGAAAAACTTGGTGCAAAAGTTGGAAGTGCCGTGTCTGCACAAACAACATTTGTAGTGGCTGGTAAAGATGCTGGGCAAAAACTAAAAGCCGCGAAAGAACTAGGCATTCAAGTTATTGATGAAACCGCATGGCAAGAAATGGTGGCAGCGGCCGGATAATTTTGTTCTTGAAAATACCATGAATCATTCCTATATCTTAACCAGAAAGCAATTTAGCTGGACACAGGTTATGAAATTTTTAAAAGTCATTTTATTTGTTTGTTTTTCCTATTTAACAGTGGAATCAGCATGCTGGGAAACTTTAAACCCCGGGGACAAAATAGCAATTGTTGCTCCAAGCGCTAAACCTACTTCTCAAGATATTGAGACAATAAAAGACCTTATCGCTGCACAAGGTTATGTGCCAGTTGTTTATTATGATGAATCAGCTTCTGCAGAATTTGGTCGTTCAGCTACTAGAGAAACGAGAAGAGACGCTTTGCTGTGTGCTTTGCGCTCTGATGCAAAGGTTATTTGGAGCTTACGTGGTGGAAATGGTGCAAGCGGTCTATTTAGAGACCCTAGACTATTTGAAGAGTTTCACACCATGTCACCTAAATTACTGATTGGGTTTAGTCATTTTACGGCGATTCACCTTTGGGCTAATAGCATAGGCTGGCCGAGCTTACATGGTATTGTGGCAAGTTTTTGTTTAGAAAATAATCAAAGCGTCAATGCACAAACAAGCATTGCTCCTTATTTTGATATTTTGAGTGGACGCACTCAAGAACTTGTCTACAATCTTATTTGTGAAAATGACCATGCAAGAAGTCAAAATATAGAAGAAAGCAGTATTATTGGAGGAAATTTATCACTAATCCAACGAGCAATGGGAACCCCAAGACAGCCAGATACACACGGAAATATTCTTATTCTTGAAGATATTGGTGAACCAGGTAGAAAAATTGATGAAGCGCTTTCTCAATTAGCAGAAGCGTCACTATTAGATGGAGTAGCAGCTGTTATTTGGGGGAAATTTTCAGGTGATGCAAGCGAACAAGCAAATATTACAAGTGCAAAAAATCTTTTGAAAAAAGATCTAGATGAAAGAAGAATTCCTTTTTTCAGTGCTGACTGTTTCGGTCATGATCCGCTGAATATGCCATTACCATTTGGAACGCCAGCTAGAATAGCTTCCGGAGGCAGGCTAACAGTCAAAACAAACAATGCCTAAATACTTTTTCAACGGTTACCAGTGGCACACACCATTGGTAACAACACTACCTTAAAAACCCGATAAGACTTTGTTTCGAATATCTTCTGGTGTATTTAACCATTTACCCGAAGTCACCACAGAAGTTGTCAGTTCTATTGTATCAGAATCATCATCTTCCAATAATAAATTCTGGTTACTAGCTGCATTTAAATGCACGCAAACATCCGAAAGAAATAGAACTAATGAAATCATAAGCATTTTAAATGATAGTTGCATCCCACCCTCCATTTAAAAACATTAAACACAACAAACAATTGTGATGTTAATGCAAAATAGTTAACAAAAAGTTAACAGAAGGTATTTTTGTTCATAACTATTTTAAATTTGTTGCTTTTAAGCAGAAAAAAACTTCTCAATTTCGGCTTGAATTTTACTCACGGCTTTGGGATTCGTACCTCCTGCTTGCGCCATGTCTGGACGGCCACCACCACCCTGACCATCAACAACTTGAGCTGCCACTTTTACCAAATCAACAGCGCTGATTTTTGCTGTTAAATCATTAGTAACACCAATAACCAAAGAAACTTTTCCATCATACGTGCTCGTCACAACTACAATGCCTGATGTTAAAGTCTTCTTTAGATCATCAACTATACTCTTAAGATCTTTCGCAGGTATGTCTTGCAAATGCTTAAAAATAGCTTGAATTCCAGAAATTTCTTCAATTTTATCCACTGCATTTTGACCACCTAATGCCGCATGACGTTTTGCTTCTGCCAATTGTTTTTGCAATTCTTGTATGGTTTTTTTTGCAGCTTCTTGTTCAGAATTATTATTTGCTTGAAGTTCATAAAGTCTATCAATAATGTTTGTGCCCGTTATTGCTTCAATACGTCGTACTCCTGCAGAAACACTAGATTCCCCTATAATTTTAACAAGGCCAATATCACCAGTACGCTGCACGTGAGTCCCCCCGCAAAGCTCAACTGAAAAATCACCAAGTCTAAGCACGCGCACAACATCGCCATATTTTTCACCAAATAAAGCCATTGCACCATCTGAAATTGCTTCATCTGGCGTCATTAACTTTGTAATGGCCTCATGATTAGCAAGAATCTCTTGATTTACTGCTATTTCAATTTCACGTAATTGTTCAGGTGTAACTGCCATTGAATGCGTAAAATCAAAACGTAAACGGCTTGGCCCAACCAATGATCCTTTTTGGGTAACATGATCACCCAATACTTTACGTAAAGCAGCATGAAGTAAATGTGTTGCGGAATGATTTGCTGCAGTTCTTGCACGCTTTTTCGCGTCAACCGTTAACCGTACAATATCACCAACTTTCAAATGCCCTTTAGCTGATCCAACCTTGTGAACATAAAGGCTGCCAACCATTTTCTGGCAATCAAGAACATTATACGTACAATTATCAGTTTGCATTAAACCAACGTCGCCGACCTGCCCGCCTGATTCTGCATAAAAAGGTGTTTGATTACACAATACCCAAGCATCTTCCACTGCTTCTTGTAATAATTTCCCGTCTTTAACAAAAGCCAATACTTTAGCTTCTGCAGTCAATGCGGTGTAGCCTAAAAATTCAGTGACTCCATGCTCTTCTTTTAGGTCAAACCAAATTTTTTCAAAGCCAGCTTCACCTGACCCCGTCCACGAAGCGCGTGCTAATTTTTTTTGTTTTTCCATGGCTTCGTTAAACCCGTCGGTATCAACGCTGCGATTTTCAGCACGAAGTACATCTTGAGTAAGATCCAAAGGAAATCCATAGGTATCATACAAACGAAAGGCAACATCTCCCGGAAGTATCTGGCCACTTTTTAAATGAGTGGTTTCTTCCTTTAAAAGCTTTAATCCGCGCCCAAGTGTTTGACGAAATTTTTCTTCTTCATGAAATAAGGTTTGAGTGATTAGTGATTGAGCGCGCTGCAACTGCGGATAAGTATCTGCCATTAAATTCACTAAGGTAGCCACCAATCGATGCATTAATGGATCTTTAGCGCCCAATAAGTGCGCGTGACGCATAGCACGGCGCATAATGCGTCGAAGAACGTACCCACGCCCTTCATTTGAAGGTAACACTCCATCAGCAATTAAAAAGCTACAAGCTCGTAAGTGATCTGCAATTACGTTGTGTGATTGCCGCATTCCAGCGTTTCCAGTTTCGGCCTTGGATGCTTCGATTAAATTTTTGAATAAATCAATGTCATAGTTATTATGTGCACCTTGAAGAAGCGCTGCTATACGCTCAAGTCCCATGCCTGTATCAACTGAAGGTTTCGGCAAATTTACACGCGTGCCATCAGCAAGCTGTTCGTATTGCATGAAAACCAAATTCCATATTTCTATGAAACGATCACCATCTTCATCAGCTGAACCAGGAGGGCCTCCTGGGATTTTATCACCGTAATCATAAAATATTTCAGTGCAAGGGCCGCACGGCCCTGTGTCCCCCATGCTCCAAAAATTATCAGATGTAGCAATACGAATAATTTTATCATCAGAAAAGCCAGTAAGCTTTTTCCAAATGGTGGCTGCTTCATCATCATCAGCGTAAACCGTTACAAGCAAGCGCTTAGGATCAACGTCAAAATGCTTAGTTACCAGTTCCCAAGCCAATACAATGGCGCGCTCTTTGAAATAATCTCCGAATGAAAAATTTCCCAACATTTCAAAAAATGTATGGTGACGTGCGGTATAGCCTACGTTATCTAAATCATTATGTTTGCCGCCAGCTCGTAAACATTTTTGTGAAGACGTAGCTGTCTTATAACTGCGCGTTTCTTTTCCGGTAAATAAATCTTTAAACTGCACCATGCCCGCTGCAGTAAACATAAGGGTTGGGTCATTTTGAGGGACTAATGGACTAGATGGCACAACTTCATGGCCATTAGTCTGAAAATAATCAAGAAAGGTAGAACGAATTGCAGTTAAGGATTTGATAGACATGGCTCAAGTGTTTAAAACTTATCGATCCAGGCTACCATATTTCAAAAGGGAATTAAATAATGGCTGGGGTACTAGGATTCGAACCTAGGGATGCCGGTACCAAAAACCGGTGCCTTACCGCTTGGCTATACCCCAACGTGTTAGGTAAACATACCAGAAATCGTTAAAAAATCAAGATGTTTGGAATGTAAATGGTATTTTAAGAAGTTTTAATGATAGCATCGAGAAAAACATACTCTTTCCCAAACCTAAATAAAAAATAATTCAAGGAAAAATTATACTTCACATAGCCACGCCTATGGTTGATTATTTTATAAAACTTGAGTTTTTAGGTATATTAGTATATATTGACGAACATTTTTATGAAGAACAGCTTATGATTTATATTTTTTTTGCATTCTTTTTTTCTTTTATGCTTTGCGCCAGTGAAAACGTTGAAGTTATTGGAGGAATAATCCATCGAGAGACTCTCCATGTTCTTTACATTGATGATTCTGTTGTTAATCTTAAAATGACGGAGAAACAAATAAGAATTTATAACGCTCAAAGTGATTCTTCACAAATAGAACTAACTACTAGAACACATGGCGATGGTTTAAGTCCAAGCGAACTGGCAACCCAACATATGGTATGGTGTGATATTCAAATGTCTCCGTACCTTAGGGGAGATGTGGTGTTAGCCAATCTCAAAATACAACATCCAGATTTTGAACATCCCCCTTTTATAGCTGTTACAGGAGAAAAAGAGTTTCATGACAGTGACGAAGAGTTGTCTCAACATGCCAGAGATCGTCATTTCATAGCGGGCAGAGATAAAATCAAAACCCCAGATGACATACGTGTAGTGCTAGGAGTTTATTATAGCTGGCTGGAAAAACAAAAAGAACAAACATACATTTCACGAATTGAAGAAGAATTTACAGAAGATCAAGAAGGAGCCATACGGAAAAAATCACATATACAATGGATACTTAGTGATGTAGATGATGGCCACCATAGAGAAATATGCGACATATCAGAATCAGAAAAAGAAAGCGATGATGATTCAGAACATATCTCTAAAAAACAGAAACCTGATCCAAGCCTCCAGGGCACACAAAAAAAAACAAATACAGCAGCTCTGCTAGATCCTAGAAAAGTTTCACCTTCATCCTTGGCTTATGCTAAAGCAGATTTATCAAGAGCTGACGAATCGAGTGTCGATGACACAAAACCATCATGTTGTAGGGGCTGCTTAGAGAGGATTGCAGAGCGTATAACTGGTTGGTCCCAACTGACAGGTTTGTGTTGATTCTCTCAAATAGATGCGTTTCCCGCCATCACCAAGCATCTTTCCAACAAATTTTCTCTAACTTTCAAGTAATAATCACGTGCAGCAATAGCTTCATCTATTGTTGATATGGGTTGACATTCAACAGCAACACCTGCCCCTAATATTGCCCTCATATTTTCAAAGCTTTTTTTAAAATTATCATTCAATAACGCTCTCTCTGCAGAGCTCTTCACATCAGAGCTTGCCTGCAATGCAAGCATTTCAAATGCCAAAACTATAGTTACTGCAAATAAATTTTCCTTAACGCCTAAGTAGTATGCGCGAGCTGTAGCAGCATCATCTCTTGTCGCAATGCTGCGTAAAACAATTAACGGACTCTCCCCTAGGTTTTGCTTCATTATCTCAAATTCTTGCATTAATAATTTATCAACTTCCGAAGCTGGCGTATCGTTTTCAAGAACAAATTTTGCGTACTGTCCAAATTTTACGGCACTTAGCGCTCTTTGGTGAATTTGCTCTCGCAACTGATTTAAATTTTCATCACCTATTTCTGATGCAAAAAAATTTCCGCTAATAATGAATCCAATAAGGATCAATGTTTTAAGCATAAAAATTCACACAAATTTATTTAATCTATCTGCATTTTAGTTGTGAGGTATTAATAAAAAGTGAAAAATACTCTCTCAAACATTCAGATTAAAATTTTTCCTAATTTTATCTGCTGGCCCCTAGACTAGAGAAGAATTTTTAGATATGTTTACTTTAGTGCCGGCTTAGCTCAGCTGGTAGAGCAACTGATTTGTAATCAGTAGGTCGCGGGTTCGACTCCTGCAGCCGGCACCAGCTCTACTAAAATCTCAAAGCGTTTTAATTTATACCTTTTTCAAAAAACAGGCTTTCAGCATAAATTGGCCCATGTCTGTTTTACAATCAACTTCATGATCACCATCTACTAAACGAATGCTCTTCACTTTAGTGCCCATTTTAAGAGTAATGGATGAGCCTTTTACCTTTAGGTCCTTAATAATCACGACCGCATCACCATCGGACAAAATGTTACCATTAGAATCTTTTATAGTGGGTTCAGCTTCTGTATCTGCAGCAGACTGAACTGGCCATTCATGCCCACAATCAGCACAAACAAAGTTATCACTATACTGATACGTATTGCTCATGCCGCATTCGGAACAAGCTGGAATAATCATTGTCATCGTTTCCTCTAATAATCAAAGTCTTTGCTAATTCAATAATTAGCTATTAATTACGGTTTCTCAACAGCTTTCCAGCTTTGAGCATACTCTGCCCATTCAACTGTTGAAGCATTTTCGCCTATTTCTAGTGCATCACGCGTATCAATCATGACAGCAACTTCGTCAGTTTCTTTTCTTGCAAACTGAGAAGCTGTTGCAAACGCCCCTGGGTGCGGGCCATGAGTAAATCCACATGGGTGAATTGTTGACATACCTGGATGAATATTATCACGGCTAAAAAACTGTCCACGGTGGTAAAAAATGAACTCATCATAATCGTCATTATTATGATAGAACGGCACTTTTAATGCCCCTGGGTCACTTTCAATAGGACGCGGCGCAAATGTACAAATAACAAATCTATTAGCCACAAAAGTTATATGCGCCGAAGGTGGTAAATGATAACGGTGACTCATGAGCGGACGAATATCATCCACATTAATACGCACAGGCGCCAAATTGCCATGCCAACCCATTGCATCCAAAGGATTAAATGGATAGGTCACAACACTCATCTGCCCTAGCCTTTTGATATGCACTTCCCATTCATGGTTAGCATCAACCTGCTGCGCTTTAAATTGATCATTAATTTTAGGCGTATCAAGCATCGCAGGGTCAAAAATAGCGTGAGGCCCTACAATACCTTTATCTGGCAACATGTAGCTACTATCCGTTGCTTCAACCAACAATATATTTAGTGGCTCAATAACATCTAACCTCCACATAGTAGAGCGTGGCAAGACAACATAATCACCAGTTTTAATCGTCATATGACCATAATCACAAAACAAATCAGCGCGCCCTTGATGAATAAACAAAAGCTGATCACCATCACCATTACGGGCCAAGTGCGTCATTGATTTAGAAACTTGCCACCATCGCAACTGTGTATGACGATTATGCAAAAATAGATCTGTTTTAAATGGGCAATTTTTTTCTTGGTTCCACTTGTTAAGATCATACGCACGTGGCCGAAGTGGACCTTCCCATTTTGTCCAAGCCGTTGGCGCAGACCGATGAATCATATGAGTACAAGGACCAAAAAAACCTTCTTTTCCCAGTTCACGCTCATAGGTTTTTGAGCCATCTTCTTGAACTGGAAAATCTGCATGAGCCTGACGACTACAAACACCTTCAACAATAGGAAATTCAATCCATTTACGCATATGTCTTTACCTTTATAATCTTGCCACGATCATAAGGGAAAGGGTTGCATAACAGCAAGTAAAAAGTAAAAAAGCAGAATTCTAAACATCTGCGTAATACTTTTCTTTATCCAAAAGCCCTTCAGAGTGGTCAACACACAAAGCAACGGTTGCATCACCGGTAATGCTAATCGTTGTGCGCATCATATCAATAATACGATCTATCCCTGCTATTAAAGCAATACCTTCAATAGGAAGACCAACTGATGCCAAAACCATTGGTAACATAACAATAGTGCCCCCAGGAATACCTGCTCCGCCAATTGACCCCAACGTTCCAGTTAAAATAATGCATCCATAATCAGCCATGCCCAGTACTTTTCCTGTAGCTTGTGCAAAAAACAAAGCGCAAAGACTTATGTAAATAGCAATGCCATCCATATTAATGGATGCTCCAAGCGGTAACACAAATGATGAGCTAATGTTGGACACTCCAAGACGATTTTGACAAACCTTAATTGTCGTTGGCAAAGCTGCCTTTGTACTGCTTGTAGAAAATGCCAACGTTTGGTATTCAAGACTTTTCTTAAAAAATGGCAGCGGAGATAACTTAGTCCACACAAGAATAATCAGCCCAAACACCAAATACTGCACACCAAATGCTAAATATGCACACCCTACTAACTTTAAAAGCTTTTCTAAAACTGCCATTCCTTGGGTGCCAACAATCCACGCAGTCAAAGCGCATGCTGCCACTGGAGAAAGCTGAACAATCAAATGCACCATACGAAACACCATCGATGACAATAAAGAAAATATACTGCTCAAGCGTTTTGATGCTTCATTTTCCATTGTGTTAAGGGTAATGCCTGTAAATAATGCAAAGAAGACAACCTGTAAAATGGTGCCTTGTGCCATCGCATCAATTGCATTTTCCGGCACAATATTTAAAAGAGTATCAGCTATTTTAGCTAAACTAGCATCTGGATTTTTAAGCACTCCATCACCACTGAAATTTAGAATAACGCCGCTTCCAGGTTCAAAAATAGTTCCAACAGTTAAACCAATAGTTATGGCAAATAAGGTTGTTAACAAATAAGTGACAGAAGCTTTTATGCCAACTCTGCCCAGTGCTTTGGAGTCTTGAACACTTGTAATGCCACTAACTATCGCAAAAAATATTAACGGGACGATAATCATTTTTATAAGCCGAATGAATAAATCACCAAATGGCTTGATGTAGACAACATCGTCTTTTAAGACCACGCCCAATATAATTCCCAGCACAAGACCAACAAGAACTTTTTTCCACAATTTCATCGACCGCAAAACCCCATACATAAATTTCGGCATAATAATTTATTTTTCACATGCAACAAAGCCATCAAACGCGTAAGATGGAAAAAGCATAAAAAAATTCTAACATACAAATTGAATTCTTCTTGGTTCCCATCTTCTGAAAGTATCGCAAGCAGTTTACTTGCAACGTTTGCAAAAAATATACCTCATAAAGACTATCATGATTTACACAAATGGTCGATTAACCACATTCCGGAATTTTGGGATAGGGTTTGGGATTTTTGCGGAGTTATTGGCGACAAGGGCGAAAAAATTCTAGAGAACCCAACAAATATTGAAAAGGCCACTTTTTACCCTCAAGCACAATTAAACTTCGCTCAAAATTTATTAAAGCAACGTGACGACCATATCGCTATAACTTTTGTTGGTGAAAATAAAATCAAGCGCCAACTTACTTATCAAGAACTTTACTGGATTGTCGCTAAAATTGCTGACCACTTTAAACAGTGGGGCATAACCAAAGGTGACCGCGTTGCTGGTTATCTACCAAACATGCCAGAAACAGTTGCTGCAATGTTGGCGGCCACGTCTCATGGAGCTGTGTGGACAGCATGTTCACCTGATTTTGGTACGCAAGGAGTCATCGATCGTTTCAGTCAAATAGAACCAAAGGTACTAATTACTGTAGATGGATATCACTACAACGGAAAAACATTTTCCTGTCTTGATCGTCTGCCCGAAATTTTACAACACCTACCTAGCATTGAACGCGTAGTTGTTGTTTCGTATTTAGGACTTGAACACTCATACTCGCGCTGGGATCAATTACTTTCAACAAGTGATGCTACTGAGATTACATTCACACCAGTTAATTTTAATGACCCTTTGTATATTTTGTATTCATCGGGCACAACAGGTATTCCAAAATGCATTGTTCACGGCGTAGGTGGCACACTTTTAAAACATTTATCTGAACATCAACTACAATGCAATATTAAGCCTGCCGATCGGATGTTTTACTTTACAACATGTAGTTGGATGATGTGGCATTGGCTAGTATCAGCATTGGCATCACGCGCACATATAGTGCTTTTTGACGGTTCCCCAACTTATCCAACACCTACTTTTTTATGGGACATTGCTCAAGAACTACAAATAAATTTCTTTGGTACATCTGCTAAGTATCTTAGTACTTTGCATAAATTAGAAATCGATATAAGCAAAACACACGATCTGAAAGAATTGCGCACTATTGGCTCAACCGGTTCACCCTTAATGCCAGAAACATTTGATTATATTTGGAAAAACATCAAACAAGATGTGCAAATTAGTAGCCTTTCTGGTGGCACCGATATTGTATCTTGCTTTGTGATGGGTAACCCCATTAGCCCTGTGCACCGCGGTGAAATTCAAGGGCCAGCATTAGGCATGGCCATAGATATATTTGATGAAAATGGAATTTCTATTTCAACAGAGCCAGGTGAGTTGGTATGCACAAAACCATTTCCCTGCAGACCCATTGGCTTTTGGAAAGACGAGCAAAACGAAAAATATCACAACGCGTATTATGAAAAATTCCCTAACACTTGGCACCATGGTGACTTTTGCGAGTGGACCGAAAACCATGGACTAATTATTCATGGACGCTCGGACACCACCCTTAACCCAGGAGGAGTACGCATTGGCACTGCCGAAATTTACCGTCAGCTTGAAAATATTGATGAAATAATCGAATGCTTAGCAGTTGGCCAAAAATGGCAAGACGACGAACGCGTAATTTTATTTGTGATTATGAAAAAAAATGTAGAACTAACCACCGATTTAATCAATAAAATCAAGTTACACATTCGTCAAAATACCACGCCTCGTCACGTACCTGCAAAAATTATTGCTATGTCTGACTTGCCTAGAACAAAAAATAATAAGCTTACCGAAACAACCGTGCGAGATATTATTCATGGCAAAGAAATAAAAAACAAAGAAGCGTTGCTAAACCCAGATTGTTTAATGTTTTTTACAAAAATAGCTGAGTTACAAACCGATTAAGTTTTAAAGTAGCATGCCCCCTACTCTTCTCCATGCGCCTTTGTGTAAGCAGCCTTGCCATCAAACACATGTAGTTTCTCAATATGTGACCACATTGCCTTTGTACTAACTGCAGCGATAAGTTTTTGAATTTGACTATCATCTAAAGGACCACTTCCAACAAATCTAGCTGTTACCTGATCTGTTAAGTCTAAGACTGTGTTTTCTGTAGTGGGATAAATTTTCATTCCGCGACATGTCACAAGCTTTAACTTCACTGAAGCCTCGTTTGCTGCAGCTTCCATTAATTTACCAAATTCATTTACTGGTTTCGTGTTTTCAAAAAACACATCTACCCCCTCAACAAAACGCTCTTTAAGCTGAATAGGAGCTACGGGGATTTTAGAGTTATCAACATTAATTGCTTTATACGCACGATCATGAATATCTTCATAACGTTTTCCAAGGTTTTTAATGACAGATTCTGTAAACAACGTGGTTGAAGCACCTTTTGCATCGCCCACCACGTCACGAGTCAAAATTTTATCAACAGCACAAGTTACATAGAGTGCATGCTCTATATCTAGAGCGGCTTTAAATTCTCCCAAATGACGAAGCATCATAACGCCTGATAATATAACCGCCATAGGATTAATATTGTTTTTCCCTGCATATTTAGGCGCAGAACCGTGCACTGCTTCAAAAATACAGGCGTTGTCACCAATATTGGCACCAGGCGCAAAGCCAAGGCCACCAACCAACGCAGAAGATAAATCACTTAAGATATCCCCATTCATATTAGTCGTTACAATTACTTCAAATTGTTCAGGTTTTTTTACTAATTGGTGCGCGCAGTTATCTACAATAATATGCTGAGCTTCGATATCTGGATATTCTTTTGAAATATCTTCAAAGGTTCGCTTTAGCATACCTTCGCTAAACTTCATGATGTTTGCTTTAGTGGCACAGTGAATGGTTTTACGGTTTTGACTACGGGCAAATTCAAATCCTAAACGTACAATTTTTTCGCAACCTTTTCTGGATATAAGCTTTAAACATTGAGCCACATTTGGTGTTTGCATATGTTCAATGCCAGCATAAAGGTCTTCAACATTTTCACGCACAATTACTAAATCAATACCGCGACCACTATAAGGGGTAACCACTCCTGGGAATTCTTTTACAGGTCGAATGTTTCCATAGGTTTCAAACATCTTTCGTAATGTTACATTGGCGCTTTTTTCGCCAAAACCCACAGGCGTTGCAAGCGGCCCCTTTAGAGCAACCTTATTTCTGTTAATAGAATCAACTGTTTCTTGTGGAACACCAGTCGCCATGCCTTTTTTAAAAACCTCAGCACCCGCTTCACAAATTTCCCAATTAATTTTTACGCCAGTAGAATCAATCACTTGACGAGCTGATGTTGTTACCTCAGGGCCAACCCCATCACCAGGTATTAAAGTCACGTTATAAGACATCATTGAACTTAATAAGATATTAACTGGAATAAGCTTAGCATACGGACTGAAGAGTATGAAAAGAGCAATTTTGCAAAGCCCCAAATTTTATTTAATTAATTACCATAAAAACAATTTTTAAATTATTTTTAAGAACTATATTGACTAAATTTTGTCTTTTTGGCATATATACGGGATGCATTGTATTAACGAAATCAACAAATGAATAATTTTATTTTTAAAAGACTTTTTAACGTTCTTGTTTCAACAATTTTTATTCTGCCAATTGATGCAAGTTTTGGCGATCAAGATCACTTTCCACCTGTACCAGGATCCCCTCAACCTGCTGTCGGCGGTCATGCTGCACCAGCACCTGCTCCTCTGACAGATGCCCAAAAAGAATCTATATCATGGATGTTAGGACGTGTAATTGATGAAATTCAAAAAATACATATTCTTTTTGGCAATACAGAAGGCTTTTCAGAGGGCCATCCAGATGATAAAAAAACTAAAATTATAGTTCATGATATAAAAAGATGTTTTGATGCATTACTTCCTGTTTTCTTGCAAAAATTTCAGCGCAAAGGCGTACACTACACACCAGAAAATACTGCTGCCAATGGAACTCACTTAGAAGATATTAAGGGCAATCCATCAGCTCTTTTTACTTCAAAAGGACCTGCCGACTTTTTAAAGTCAGTTGGTGCAGATAATTTCTTCTTAGTTAGCACTCATTTCGGCAATACATATTTTATTCCAAAATGGATGACACAACCAAACAAAGGATTCGGCTTATATCAACTTGCCACACGAACTCTTGATAAAGGTGTTGGTTATAGCGAGTATAACGTGCGTAGAATGCTTGCGGGGCAAAACCCACTAAGTCATAGCGGTGTCTCAGAAATTCATCATGCTTATCAAAATCAAGAAGCAGTATGTTATCTCTGCCACAGCGAACATAAAGGAAAATTTAAAGAATACCACAAGTCAGAAAGAGAAACCCTTATTAATAGAGCTATAGCTGGCTCTGAAGCTTACTATATAAATAAACTAACCGCCCTTCTTACGTTGGCAAAAGCAGCTGCTCACATATTAGAAGATGAAGACAGTGTTTCAGATCAAACCTCTACCTTCATAATGTTTATAAAAGAATACAGAGGGAATCTTGAAATAATTCCAAACGGCACAGAAGTTGAATTCAAAAAATCAACAAAATTAAGGGAAGGTTTTGAGCACATGGCCCGAAAAGCACCAGCTCATGATTTGACTAGCGATAGTGACCATAGCGATGATGACACTGAAGTTTTAGCTTTCCCAGGTTTT
>JBAXJB010000031.1:0-16345 GCA_037138055.1 Alphaproteobacteria bacterium
TTTAAGTTACAATTTCCTTAAAATTATACCTAATTTATGTGTAGCTGGCTATAAGTTCTGACGAACTGTTGAAAAAAATAGATGAAATTAATCAGCTTTTAGTAAACGTGGCTCCTGAACAAGAGAAAGTACTTGAAGCAGAACGAGATGCATTAATAGCAGCGCTGGAAGCAATCTATGAGGACACAACAGTTAATACAACAATTAATACAACAATTAATACAACAATTGTGGTACCTTATATGGCTGTATCTGCTTCTACAGAAGACAGAATATTCCAAATCACTGAACGCATTGCTAGAATTGAAGGTATGCTGAGATCTCCAGAAGTTTCGGTGCCAATGCGAGCGAATCTTTTCCGTGAACAAAATGCGCTTAGAGATGAATATGCTGAATGTATTGGTGTTTCATCTAGTTCGTCTGGCAACTCTCGGAATGGTCAACATTCAATGTCAACAGAGAAATCCCAAATAAAAAATTGGCTTGAATCATATGGCATTGAGAATCAATTCAGCCCGCAGTTTCCTGATGATTTGCTAACTTTAAAGGGTTTGCTTGACCCGGTGACTTGTAGTTCAAGTGCTGTTTCTCAGCCAGAAGCTTCGTTTACTGGCAAAGAAACAATAGACGATTATTTGCAGTTGATTCTACGTGCTTTTGATCACCCTCGTTTGAGTGATTTTACGAAGGAATTCCAGGTTGAATTAAACAAGCTGAGCTGCATATTGTACGACTTGCGTCCTGACTATGAGACCAGTTATGCAACTTCAAGTAGTGATAATAATTCGGCACCATCTTCGTCTTCTAGGAAGAGAGGGCATCTTCAGTCTGATGCTACAGAAGAATTTCTTGATCTGATGACCCCAGAGCAGATTGCGAGATTAATTGAAAATATGGGTTTAGGAGATGGTCGTGTAGAAGAGGCATGATGGATATAGATTGCTTTACGTGGCATAGGTAGGCTTTTTCAAAGCCCGCTTGCACTGATCTGAATGAATAAAAACGAAAAGTTGCAGGCTATAGTTTTTTCACGATCCATGTATTTTTCCACAAATGCAAAGTTGCTGTTGCAAGGTTCATGGGGTCCTCTAGAGTGGGTAGTACAGATTCAGGTCTTTGAGAAGTTTTTCCTGGAAATAAAACTTCTGGGGGCATTGCTATGTCTATATTATCACCGCGCCCGGCAGCATTATAAAAAGCAACTGTTGTGACGCATGGGCCAGTTCTTAGGATAGTATTTTGTTCGTCGTAAGAAGATATTTCACTATAGAATTTTCTGTCTCCTGATTTTTTAATGGCAAAATTTCTTTTAATCAGGCGGATTATTTCCTGCATAACTGGGTGATTGGCTGATGCTGCCATAAAAGCATTGCCTAAAAATTCAGTCATAGGCTCTAAGCCAAACAAAGAATTATAGGCGTAAAAATAGAATTTTAATGACTGAAAGACTTGTAGATCAATATCTAAAAATGCCCCCCCCATTTTTGTAATTGCTTCAACACGAAGAATATCACTTGCTTTGCCAAAATTGCATTCAGCAACCGATTCGTCAAATTCGGCTTGTGCTTCTAGTGGGCCTAATAAATCAGTGAAACTTACAACCTGAATATCTGTGCCTGATAGGGCTTCCACTGTTCGTGGAAGCAATGCTGGGTCTTGTACGAGGAAGTAATAATTCCAACCATCAGCGCGGTGGTTATTTCTTGAGCTAGCTTTGGCCATTTCAATTAGATCTGGGTCAGGTTCTCTGGGAGCTGTTGGATTCGTCAGCCAAATACTAAAAAGATTTAAAGGTATGCGCGGTGTGGCGGGTAAAGGTCTTTCTATAATTGATTCTAATTTATTTTCTTCATATAAACGCTGCCGTTGAGCGTACAAAGCTGTTGGCACAATTCCTTCGGCTTTACATATATATTTTTCAAAAAAGTAGATGTGGCCATGGTATTTTTCAATTTCGCGAGTTTGTCCACCAAGAGAAAGAATGTTTTTTTTTAATGGGGCAAATGAAAATGGGGCTAGGGATCTTGGAAATAAGAGCACGGGTGTTGGCTCAATAGACAATTCAAACCCACCGGGTGTTGAGTTCACATTTAGAAATCCGTGTGATTCTGCATTTAGTGTAATTGCTTTGTAGCGCAACAAGTTGAGGGTGGTTAATGTTTGCCCCGCTTCAATTGTTACATCAATCTCCACGGCTTCTGTTTGCATTCCTGAAATGTGAGCCGAAATAGGAAGTGTTGTGTTATTCGTGATGGGTAAGTTCCCAGTGAGTTTCGATTTTTCTAATAAAGCTTGCAGGTCTTGCGTAGCGTTAATGACGTCGTCACGACCAACCCAGACTGAGGGTAGTCTAATGCTTCTTGATTCAGTTAGGAGTAAGTGCACATAAGGTGCTTCTTGTGCAGCGCAGAATGCCTGAAAAATACTAGAAAGTATTGTAAAATATATGTATTTTTTAGTCATTATAAATAATACTATTAATTATACTTAATAGTGCATGTTTTTTGTAAATATAATGTTAAAAAATGCTAGTGAAGCTTAAGTTTGTGATTTATTGCAAATGTATCTGCATGGTATAAAAATGGATCGTATGGTCCAATATATAAAATTAAAAAATGGGCCTGCACAAAACGTATGCGCAAACCCAAGACAGTAAGTTGTATTCAGTGCGTAAGTTTTTAGGCAAACTTGGCGTCACCCCTGACAAGGCGCATACGCGCCGACGTTCGGGGGTCTAAGATCCCCGCATCTAGGCTTTCAGCCTTTCGCAGGGATGACGATGGTTGGGTAGTAAAACACCATACACACTGGGTTAAGTCGTGATGCTAACTAGCAGTTCCAACAATTATATCACGCGCCCAAGTTGAGCCTGCACCTAGTGCTAGTTTAGAACCTGATTGGAACAAAACCGTTGAGCCAAATGCACCACTTGCTGCAGTTGAATCTGTAACTGTCACACAATAATCATCTCCTCCTGCAATCGGTTGAGTTATGGTACCTCCTGCTGAAATTGTGAAGTCCGCTTGGGGAATTCCGTTATTATCTCCTAAGTAACTACCTGTTACAGACTCTCCAGCTGGCGCTACTATGAGCCAACTGTTAGAGGATGAGATGTATGATAAAGAGATATTTGTATATGGGTCTATGATAGGTGATCCGGTGTACTGATATTGCTGCAAAACACTTGACCAGCCTGGCGTATAGATTGCTAAATAACCACTCAAGTCACTATCACTTACACTGTCCCAGTTAAAGGCATAATAATTTCCACCTCCAGATGATCCAGCAATAGTAGGAGTTACCGTGACTGATGCATCAACTAACATTTCAGCACCAGAAGCAAATGTAACAGCACCAGGAACAGCTCCTGTAGCGCCTGAGCCTAGCTCCAAAATTGCTCCACTTGCTATTTGAATAGGTGCAACAGGTGCCTTACCACTTTGTACATACAATGTTCCGGCATCCACATGAATTCCTGCAATGGGTGTTGGAACTGTTGGATGAGCACCTGTAAGGTTTCCAAGTGGTGCCCAATATATTAATCCATCTGGGTCGCCTAGGCTAGGGTTCCATCCAAAATTTAAAGTAACTCCTCCATATGTAAGACCATGATCATATGTATCATTTGTGTACCAATTGGGGTTCCCATCTGTCATGCCATATGGCACATAGCCTGTAAGATTTGATGGCCATGCTATTTGATTTGATCCTGATTCAAAAAATCCATCAGCAGTATTGAAGCTAGTAGCAACGGGCCCTAAATCAGATGCAACTTTCATAACACCAGCACCAGTTTTTGTAACTAACCCTGTTCCTGTCGGTGCAGCACTTAGAGTTGCTGTTTTTGATGCATCAACTTCGACTTCACCATCGGTGGCAAAATTAAACGCTCCCGTGCTCATATCATCAGTAATATGTAGTTTAGCTGTGTTGGCAGCAGCTGTTACAGGGTCAGTGCCAGATGCAGCAAACGTCACCGCAGATGATGCTCCATTTAAGTTGCTAGCTGAACTTACTGAAACCTTACCGCCATGAATACCTAAAGCACCAATTGCATTAGTACCACTAAGGGCAAGTGCACCTGCATTGGTTTTGTTTAGGGTTCCTGTAGAGATTGCACCACTGTGGCTTGCACTATCGGTGCCTTCAACGTCAATAGTCATGGACGTTGCAAACGTCGTGTTCAATGTTGTTACAGCAACTACCGTTAGTAGTGCTACTGTTAATTTATGTATTCCTTTCATGTTTATTCCTCTGTACTAAAAAATGTTTATAACAAGTTTTAGATTACAGGGGGGGGGTATTAAAATTTAGTTAAGTATTATTTAAATAATGGTTAATTATAATATTATTATTTAAGGTTAAATTTAATTATGTTTTATTTAAAAAATAGATATTATTCACTGGATCCTGGCGCCCTAAAGGGCTCAGGATAGCGGAGTGGCTAGGTTTTAAGCCTTCAAAACTTGTGTAGATACTTAGGGGGCAAGATAAGCAAACTAGTGAGGAAGGACCTTCTCACTAATTTTCCCAGGTGCTTAGCTCAATGCTCCGTGACAATGCTTGAATTTTTTGCCTGAATTACAAGGGCAGGGGGAATTTCTAGAAATTCTCTCTTGCGCTGGTGCTGCAGGTTCGAAGCTGGGGGCCGCAGGTTCTGGTGCTGCCTCAACTTCAGATCCGTCTTCAGAATAATTGACATGAAGTTTTGAAAAGTCTACTTGCCCAAGCATTTCTTCCAGTGCCACTTCAACAGGAGCAGACGTTTTAAAGTGATGCAGGGTGCTTAAAAAATCAACTTTTAGGCGGCTCATCATCATGGTGAATTGGTTGAACGCTTCACGCTTATATTCGTTCAAAGGGTTACCTTGGGCATAGGCACGCAAGTTAATGCCATGACGAATATGGTCAAGGCAAAGCAAGTGGTCTTTCCAGTGTTGGTCAAGAATGCGTAGCAATATGCTTTTTTCAGCGTGGCGCACTGCCATGTTACCAAGGGTTGCTTCTAGCTTTTGCGCGCGTTCATTTGCTAAATCAATAACTTTTTGAGTTAGGAATGCGGCCGAAACATTGGACATGGCTTTGAGTTCGTGAATATCTAAACGCATATCAAATACGGTTTGGCATTCTTGTTCTAAGGCATCAAAATCCCAATTGTTGGCAACTGTATCGGAAGGCAAATGTCCTAGAACTAGTTCTTCGGCCACACAGGTGCGAATTTCTTCGACCATTTCTTTAATGCTTTCGTTGTCCATTAATTCGCGACGTTGGCCATACACAATTTTGCGTTGATCGTTCATGACGTCGTCGTAGCGAAGTAAATGTTTTCTGATGTCGAAGTTTCTGGCTTCAACGCGTTGCTGAGCCTTTTCTAATGACTTGCTAATATAACGGTGAGAAATTGCTTCATCTTCTTGAGCGCCCATTTTGCGTAAGTAGTCGCGTAGCTTATCGGTTGCTGCGAAGATGCGCATTAGATCATCATCAAGAGAAATGAAAAACTTTGAAGCACCCGGGTCACCCTGGCGTCCGGCACGTCCGCGTAACTGGTTGTCAATACGTCGGCTTTCGTGGCGTTCTGTTCCAATAATGTATAGACCACCGGCTGCAATAACTTTTGCTTCGTCAGCTGTTACTTCGTCCCTAATGCGTTGAACAGCAGCATCACGGGCTGGGCCTTCTGGTAATTCAGCCAGTTCAAGCTTTACGCGCATTTCCCAGTTTCCGCCAAGTTTAATGTCGGTACCGCGTCCTGCCATGTTTGTTGCAACGGTAACGGCGCCGCTTTGGCCGGCTTCCGCAATAATGCTGGCTTCACGTTCATGGTGACGAGCGTTTAATACTTGGTGTTTAACACCTTCAACCGTTAAAATGGTTGCAAGTAATTCTGACTTTTCGATGCTAGTTGTGCCAATAAGTACAGGTTGTCCACGTTCTTGGCATTCACGCACTAATTTAGCTACCGCTTTATATTTTTCAGGTGCTGTTAGGTAAATTTCATCGTCTGCATCAACGCGTGTAACCTTGCGGTTGGTTGGGATTTCAACAACTTGCAGTTTATAAATTTCGTCAAATTCAGGTGCTTCAGTCATGGCAGTTCCCGCCATACCGCCTAATTTAGGGTAAAGTCGGAAGAAATTCTGATAGGTAATTGAGGCTAAAGTTTGATTTTCTTCAGCAATTTGAACCTTTTCTTTGGCTTCAATTGCTTGGTGTAAACCATCTGAATAGCGACGACCTTCCATCATACGGCCGGTGAATTCATCGATAATAATAACTTCACCATTACGAACAATGTATTCAACATCTCGTGTATATAATTTATGCGCCTTTAGGGCTGCTTGCACGTGGTGAATAACTGAAATGCTTTGCACATCATATAAACCGTAGTCTTTAATGATGCCTTTTTCCCGCAGGGCTTTTTCAATTTTTTCGATGCCTGATTCGGTCATCATGACGCTGTGTTGTTTTTCGTCTTTTTCGTAATCAGCTTCATCTAGAACATGAATTACATCGTTAATTTTTGCGTATAGTTCAGAAGAATCTTCAGCTGATCCTGAAATAATAAGAGGTGTTCTTGCTTCATCAATAAGAATGCTATCAACTTCGTCGACAATGACGTAATTAAAATCACGCATCACAAGGTCTGATTTGCGGAATTTCATATTGTCGCGCAAATAATCAAAGCCAAATTCATGGTTTGTACCATAGGTAATATCGCATGCGTAGGCTGCGCGGCGTTGATCATCACTAAGTTCATGGTAAATACCAGCGGCGGTTAGGCCTAAGAAACGGTAAATTCCCCCCATCCATTCAACGTCACGTTTAACTAGATAATCGTTGATGGTAACAAGGTGAGCGCCTTTGCCTGATAGGGCATTTAAATACATTGGTAAGGTTGCAACCAGAGTTTTACCTTCACCTGTCTTCATTTCAGCAAGCATGCCCTTATGCAAAACCATACCGCCAATAAGCTGCACATCAAATGGGCGCATTCCTAAAACGCGTTTTGATGCTTCACGTACATTGGCAAAGGCTTCTGGCAAAAGGTCATCAAGCGTTTCACCGTTTGCAATACGTTCTTTAAAACGCAGGGTGTTTTCACGAAGCTGATCATCAGTCAGGGCTTGATAATGACTTTCTAGTGCATTAATTTTTACGACAACTTTTGTAAGTTGCTTAACTAAACGATCATTTGCAGAGCCAAAAAAGCGACGCATCAAACTAGAAAACATAAAACCCTTAATGTGTTAGATTTATAACAATTTCACCCAGTATACTTAGATTGTGCAAAAATGGCTACTCATTGCATACTGATATGCTATAGTATGTTCACAATTTAGTTACTTAAACGTAAAAAAGGGTACTCTACATGAAAAAAGTAATAGGTCAATTAAGTCTGGCTTTGTTGTTGGCATTATCTACTGCTTGCGAGAAAAAAGATGAAAAAGTAAACGAGCCTGCGAAAGAAGAACTTCAAAAAGGCGAAGCAGCTACTGCTGATGCTATAAAAGTTGAAGATGTTCCTCAAGGCGAGCAAGCAAAAGTTGTTGCGGAATTTCCAGACGGAACAAAAATGACAATGGGGCAGGTTTACGAACAATTAAATCTTTTGCCATCAGAAGTTAAAGATCGTCCGTTTTCAAAGCTTTATGCGGCCTTATTACGTCGTTTGATTGATACTCATATATTGAACAAAGCTGCTGCAGGTCTTGGTCTAGATAAAGACGCAAGTGTTCTTGAGCAAATGAACAAAAATGCAGAAACAATGCTGCAAAAATTGTTTATCGAAGGTGAAGTTACAAAACTTCTTACTGATGATGAACTGAAAAAGAATTTCGAAGAGCTAAAAGCTAAACTTCCAAAAGATGAAATGGAAGTGCAACTAAAGCATATTTTAGTGAAAAGCAAAGAAGATGCTGAAGCTATTGTTAAAGAATTAGAAAAAGATCCTTCAAAATTTGAAGATACAGCAAAACAAAAATCAATTGACCCACAGACAAAAGCTAACGGTGGTAGTTTAGGTTATGTTCGCAAAGCTGATTTGCCAGAAGCATTTGCTAAAGTTGTTTTTGAAGCAAAAGCAGGAGCAGTATTGCCACAAGCAATTGACATGGGGCCAAATGGTTTCAGCGTTGTTCTTGTTGGTGAGAAGCGCCCAGTAGAAGCGCCAAAATTTGAACAAGTTAAAGCAGAGCTTTCAAAGGCATTAATGTCTAAGTATGCAGTTGAAGTCATCAGCAAAATTAAAAAGCAAGCTGGTGTTGAAGTTACTGGTCTTGATGGCAAGCCAATCGTTGAAAAAACGCCAGAACAAATGAAGGAAGACGCTGAAAAAGGTGTGAAAAAACCAGAAGTTGATATGTCAAAACTTGATGAAACAATGGTTATTGCTAAATTTAAAGATGGTCACACAGTTACTTTGAAAGACGTTAAGGAAGCAGTAAAAACATTGCCACCTCAACTTAAAGCAGCTCCATTTGGTGAGATTTTCGAACCATTGGCACTTCGCCTTGTTGACATGAAGCTTATTCTTGATGCAGCTAAAGCATCTGGGCTTGAAAAAGACAAAGCAACAGTTAAGAAGCTAGAAGATGTTCGTTCAGCTACATTGCACAAAGCTTTCTTAGACAAGAAAGTTGTTGAGGTTGTGAATGACGCGATGCTTAAAACAAAATATCAAGAGTTGATGAAACTTCTTCCTAAGAATCAAATGGAAGTGCGTTTACGTCATATTATGGTTAAAACAAAAGAAGAAGCTGAAGAAGTTATTAAAGAAATCAAGTCTGGTAAAGGCTTTGATGATTTAGTAAAAGCTAAGTCAATTGATGACAAAACCAAAGAGAAAAAAGGCGAGATTGGCTATGTGAAGCGCGATGAGCTTCCAGCTGACTTTGCAAATGTTGTATTCTCTGCGGCAAAAGCAACTTTGGTTCCAAACCCAATAAGCCTTGGTAAACTTGGTTGGAGCGTTGTGCGCGTAGAAGATAAGCGTCCAATTGAACCACCAAAGTATGACGAGGTAAAGGGCGAGCTTCAAAAAATAGTTGAACAAGAAAAAATTGTTGAAGTATTAGAGAAGCTACGCGTTGATTCAGGCGTTAAGGCGTTTGATATGAGCGGTGGCGCCCTTAGCCTTAAGGAAGAAGTTCCTCAAGCGCCAGGTGCTGCACCAGCTGCTTAATTAAATAGCTTTGAATACCAAAAAGGCGCCGGGGCGATTCTCCAGCGCCTTTTTTTCATACCTTGTTACGGGAATATCATCTTCGCTTGGTCGGGGGCATTCAAGAGTGTTGATGGCTTGAAAATGGTTCTTGAAAGTAGCTTGGGCTGTAATATCTACTATCCATTCCAAATAGGTTGGGTGATCAGTGGCGATTACTAATTCAGCGTTCTTTGCCATTTTTTTATGTAGCTGTAGTAAGTTTTCCAGGCAAACCACGCGCCGTTTATGGTGGCGCTTTTTTGGCCAGGGGTCAGGAAATAAAATAAACCCTTTTGTAATAACTTGGTCGGGCAGGGCTTTTAACAATATATTGGCATCATCAGCAAAAATGCGAATGTTCTGAATGCTTTCTTCCTCAATTTTATTTAATAAAGACGCAATGCCATTCACAAACGGTTCGCAGCCTATGCATAAAGCATTGGGGTGTTTTTGCGCTTGATGAGCAATATTTTCTCCGCCACCAAAGCCAATTTCAAAAATAACTTCATTAGGGAATTTTGTTGGTAAATTTAATGGATCAATCTCTATTGCTTTGAAAAGAGTTTCATACAAGTGTTTCTGATTTTCCTTTAAGGGGCGCGCCTGGCGACGTCCGTAAATGGTGCGGGTTTTTTGTGGATCCATTATATTCATAGCTTTTTTCAATGCCAGATTATTTCACAAAAGAGGCTGTGCTGGCAAATGCTGCGTTTTTACATCCCCTCTTGAATATTACCCGCGACTAGTAAGTCTTGTGAGCTTAGATAATATTTTGAGTGTAAATATTAATATAATGTGCTATATGTGTGCATTATTAACTTAAAAAGGATTGCTATGTTTAGATATTTATTTTTAACAATGTTCTCATTTGTTTCTTTGGTTGAGGGGTCGTTTAGATCACAGCGTGAGCATGAGGCAAGTGAAGATGTTGCAAGAGCTCACCCTGGTTTTGGGGCAGCAGTTCTAGTGGTTCAATATGGTCGCGATTTTAATGACGTGAGCATATCTAACGGTATATATATAGCGCCTGGGAAAGTTTTAACGCATTCTCACGAGCTATTTGAAATTGGTAAAACCTATGTTGTTTCTCCTTTTGCTGGGTTTGAAAAATTTTCTTGTGATGTAGATATGACTATTGAAGGAGATAGTTATGTTTGTTCCACTAGATATAATCTTCACAAGTTAGGTAAAGAACACTGTAGAAAAGTTAAAAGTGTAGTATTTCCAGCAGGTAGAACTGAAATTGCAGATAGTCCTGTAAGACGAGTTTTAGATCCAAATAATCCGCAAAGTCTTGAGTTTGTAGCTAACTATGAAGGATACGTTAGAAGTGTTGTGAGTGCTCCTGCACCAATCACAAGGAATGAAGGTCGTGCTGTAATGGGGGCGGATTTTTGTATATTAGACATTAAACCATTTAAAGAAAGTCATCCGACGGCAGAACTTTATTCAGATGTTACTGCAAAAACAGCAGCGACATTTCCAGTAACAGTATTAGTATTAGGATATAGCTTTCGGACGCATGTTTTCGATGGTAGTGATTACTTGCTGGGTAATACAATGAATGAAGTATTTTTCCAATGCAAAGCCCAAGGATTAAGAGTTGCTAAGCTTGAAATAGGGATGTGTCCTCGTGTAACAAGCTTTTCACAATTAGTTAGGCCGATTGGTGATAATTTAGTCGCAGAAGCTGTGTGTGGAGTGACAAGCGCAAAGACGGCCAGCATTTCAGGAGATGAAATTTTTGACAAAGAAAGAACAAATCCTGCAGTCCAAGCGGTTATTGTGAAGGGATTAAGTGGAAGTGGAGTGTATGTTGGTTCTAAATTAATTGGCATAGTATCGACCTCCCATAAATGTAACTTGACTGAGTTTATCGAGAGCGAGCTTGGAAAGGCTAAATTAGCAAGAGATATAGCAAAAGTAACAGCTTTTACAGCTATGCACCCAAGTACAATACCACATCCTCTGCTTAATATTCATCAGTATGTTACTGCTGGTGATGTTGATGCGCTGCTAAGGCCTTCTGTGGCAAGTGTTGTCCCTGTTGAAGCTTTGACAACGCCTGCAATAGCAAGCGTTGAAGGTGTTGCAGCTGTGGATTTTTCATGAAGTGATGCAGCAAATTAATTATTCTTCCACCTTGGGGGCTGTCTTGTTTTTATAAGGCGGTCCCATAGGTTTTTAGTTTTAGATATTTCCCCCTCTTGAATATTAACAGTGATTAGTGAGCGGGGTAGTTAAGAAAACCTAGTTAATTGTATCGTCAATTATTGCACTTTCTTCTGAGGATATACCCAGTACTGCTTTAAAATGATTTATGCCGATAATTTTGGCTGCTTGAGAAATGTCATGTCCTCCCTCACTTTCAATGGCTTCTTTTACAGTTGAGCTAAAGTACATCTCACCAACTTTTTGTTTAAATAGCTCTCGAGAGCATTGGTAAACTTTCCCAAAAAGAGGATCATCATTATTAATTGCCATGATAATTGAACGCGGCTTTTGAATATTTTCGTCAGGTATCCAAGGGCAACCAGCAAAAAATAGACTGCCACATGGAGATGGAAGGGAATAAGCAAGCATTTGCGCAAAAATCCCACCCTGCGAATAACCAACAAAATGCAAATTTCTTACTTCAATCTCTTCTCTTTCTCTAAATGCATTAATTTCACGTGATAAATCATGAAATTGTGGAGCAGCATCTTTTATTTTACTTAAAAGAATAGCCATATTTTCAGGGGTTTGGTTTGCAGGTTCTGAGATATGAATTAGATCAGGAAACAAAGGGTTTATGTCGAACCAAGAGTGATCTTTTGCTTCAGGAATGTAAACAGCAAATTGAGAGCTAGGTGGTTGAATACCGTTTTCAAAAGCAAAAGCAACCCACTCTCTGCACATTTCTGCGCTTGCTCCAAGGCCATGCAAAAGCACAAATCCAATTTTTTCATGCGTTGCTGAGGCTATTGCAGCTGAGTGCTGTATCAAAAGTGTATAAATTAAAAAAAATAATTTTAGTTTGCACTTTTTGTACATTTTTTGACTCTTAGTTTGTGTATTTTTAATCTAGACTCTCATAAAAATATTAAGGGAGCCTTAATTAAGAATTTTAAATTGAGAAATCTATCTTGAATATTAACCGCGATCAGGGCACTGTAGTGGTCAGGAAAACGTAGTCAATAGTTTTTAAATATGCCGAATCTTTTATCAATAATTCATAGTGATGGATGGAAATTCATCTCAATTTTTGCAGCTGTAGCCTTTATATTGGCGATGATTAATCCAAACTTGGGTTGGATTGGTGCAGTGCTTACAGTATGGTGCATGTACTTTTTTAGAAACCCGACACGTACAGTTCCATTGCGCGAAGGGCTTATTGTTAGTCCGGCAGATGGAATTGTTTGTCTGATTGTAACAGCGGTTCCACCTGCTGAATTTGAATTGGGTGATGCTCCACGCACACGCGTAAGTATATTCCTTAATGTGTTTGATGTTCACGTGAACCGTGTTCCAGTGGCAGGTACTGTGCACAACGTTATTTATCACGAAGGTCAATTTTTAAATGCATCGTTCGATAAAGCTAGTGAAAAGAATGAGCGTAACACAGTGATTGTTGATACCATAACCGGCGAACGCGTGGCATTTGCGCAAATTGCTGGTTTAATTGCGCGTCGTATTCGTTGTGATATAGCGCCTCAAGAAACAGTTGAAACAGGGCAAGTGTTTGGTTTGATTCGTTTTGGAAGTCGTATGGATGTTTACCTTCCTGAAGGTGCTGAACCGTTAGTGGTTGAAGGCCAACGCATGATTGCAGGCGAAACCGTTCTGCATGATATGAACAATCAAGAGCCAGCAAGGCGCGGGATTAAGCGTTAATGGTCATTAGACGAAAAGAACAGCCAGCAAAGAAAAAAGGACTTCTGAAAGGGCGCTTCCGCAAGAATTTAGCGGAACGTCGTGTAAAAGCAGAACCCTTTACTGCATTGTTGCCCCATATCATTACCGTTACCGCTTTGTGTTCAGGGTTAACCGGTATTCGGTATGCCCTTCTTCAAAACTGGGAAAATGCAATTTTTGCTATTTTGTTGGCGGCTTTCCTTGATGGGGTTGATGGACGCTTGGCGCGTATGCTTGGCACTTCTAGCCATTTCGGAGCTGAGCTTGATTCCTTTGCTGATGTTATTAACTTCGGCGTAGCGCCAGCACTTATTATGTATTTTTACTCATTGCATAGTCTGGGCAATCCAGGATGGGCAGTTGTGCTGTTCTTTTGTGTTTGCATGATTTTACGCTTGGCGCGTTTCAATGTGATGGCTTATGACGAATCAAAAATGCCAATTTGGGGCAAGCATTTTTCGGTGGGCGCACCTGCACCTGCCGCTGCTTTGTTGTCCCTTAGTCCGTTGATTTTCGAATTAACCTTTCCCATTCATTTTAGTGGGGTAGGCGTGGCGCTTATTATGGTGGCTGTTGGTGGGCTAATGGTTAGTCGGGTGCCGACGCTATCATTAAAAAAACTACCGCTGTCACAACAACATGCAATTCCGGTTGTGTTGGTTGTGGTGGTGTTGCTTGGCTGTTTATATAGTGAGCCATGCTTAACTTTAAGTGCAACTATTTGCTTATATACAGCTACATTTCCTTGGGTTTACTTGAAATACCGCAAGTTTATAAAAGATCATCAGCATGATGCTGACGAGGGTAGTGTTTAAGTAGGGTTGATTATGTCGCCTATTCTTCTAGATTTTCCAATGCCAATTACCACTAAAAGGTTGATTATACGCCCGATGCAACCAGGTGATGGAGCGCAGCTATTTTCTCAAATTGAACAAAGCCGTGATAATCTTAGGGCGTGGCTTCCTTGGGTTGATTCAGTGCAATGCCAAGCTGATAGCGAAAGTACAGCGCGTACTTTTTATGCAGACTTTGTGTTGCGCAAAGCATTTCACTTTGTGATTTGCTTAGATGGGCAAATTATTGGCGGGCTTAGTCTTAGCTTTATCAATTGGACCATTAGACGCATGAACATAGGGTATTAGTGTTCAATTAATCATCAGGGGCAGGGCTATGTTACTGAAGCCCTAGATGGACTGGTGGACTTTGCATTTATTCATTTGAAAGCGCAAAAGCTTTTAATTGTATGTGATAGTGAGAACGCAAAAAGCATTAAGGTGGCAGAGCGTTGTGGTTTTACCCTAGAGGCTGAAGCGCTTGGTGTGTTGGATTGCCCCGGCAATGGTGAATTGCGTTTGGGGCGAAGGTACGCGAAGTACGTATAGCTTAATTTTTATTACGAAAACTTTTTTAACAAAAATTTAACACCTTTTGGTGTATTCCTACCCTCTCCCGTAATGTAGGGTGGGGGTGGTTTGGGAACTGTTCTCAAACATTTCAACTGAAAATTCAACTTTTAAAATTAAAAAGAAAACAAACACATCTTATCACCAAATCAACAGCACCAAAGTTGATTTGATTCTTAATACATTATTTATTGAAGTAGATACAGAAATATTTTAAGAATCACAAAAACATCTTGTAATATGAAATATAAATGCCTACATAAGAAAGGTAAGATTAAACGACCATAGGAAAAAACGATGAATATTAAGAAAACTATTATAACTGCAGCCTTGAGCTTGTTATTAAGCAACACGTTTAATAATGCGTATTCAGCTTTGCCAGATTCTGACGAAACATGCTCTGGAAGAAAAAGAGTAATTTCTACTGATGAGACTTTAACAGGAAATTCGGTTGCTAATGATCACAAAAAACCGCACTTGGAGAATAATTCCTTACAAACGATAAAAAAGCAGGGGGATCATAAAGATGCGGACACAAATCAGGGGCTAGTGCATATAACTCAAGTTTTACCTATTTGGCGCGACGAAATCGGGGAAGATTATAGATCAGTTTATGAAGACCCTACTGATTTAATTACATTAAGAAAAAACCTAGACGCTTGCTTGGAATTTTTTTCTACTAGTGTAGGTTTGACCTATGTAAATATAAAAAACGAAGACGGTTTCTCCCCACTAGCAATTGCCGTAAAAATGCATAGAGAACTTAGCCGTGATGTATGTCTCACGGGTATAGATGACTTAATCTCACTTCGAAAAGGTTTAGATTTGGTTGATCTTTTGCTTAAGGCTGGTGCGGAAGTGAATGCGCGGGATAATGATGGTAAGACTCCTCTAATGTATATGGCTAAGGTGAAGCACCGTAATTATCAAGCTTATGATTGCTATGACTGTAATGAGGATGAAATCTTTACTCCTGAGATCGTAAAAAAGAGAAATACAGATTCCCTTAATTCTTTAACGGAATTATTAGTTGACGCTGGTGCGGAAGTGAATGCGAAAGATAATGATGGCAGAACAGCATTGATGTTAAGTTGCGCATCTTTTTGGCAGACAGGGGAGTCCCTAATGGATGCTGATGCGGATGTAAACGCGCAAGATAATGATGGCAGAACAGCATTGATGTATTACATACAATATGTAGAATGGCTAGGACCTCTGCAACTTGATATTTTCACTACCGGTGCAATTATTGATAAAAAAGACAATAAAGGTAGAACATCTTTATATTGGCTGTGTTTGCGTTATGACCGTGAAGGCTGGACCTCTGGGGATAGGGAAGTATTCTTCTGCATGGAAAAATTACTCGACTGGGGTGCAAATCCTGATGAGAAAGATAATAACGGGATAAGCCCCAAAGACATTGCTGTGGCGCATGGTTTTTATGATCCTGTTGGTGCTTTGAATGGGCACCCCTTTATGGAGAGTGGAAGTGATGATGATTAGTTTCCCTAAAGGACATTGTTGTTGATTTGCTCGAACTGAACATATACACCCATAAGCACGTATAGAAGCATTTGGTTTCATTGCGTGCTTATTTGGGTGTAGTCATTAAGAAAAAATATTTCAATATCTCCCCATAACACTAATTAAATCGCCAAATCAACAGTGCCAATGTTAATTTGATTCTCAGTACAATTCTATTATTTCAATTATCTAATATTTTAGAAATCACTATAAAAAACTTAATAATTTATGAATAAAGATGTTGACGATAAGGGGAGTAGTGAGTATATTCACAACTACAGCGCGAGAGTGTTGAACGATATTTGACAAGTGAAGAAGA
>JBAXJB010000032.1:0-15604 GCA_037138055.1 Alphaproteobacteria bacterium
AAGCTTTACCTTACGTCATCCCTGCGAAAGACCGTAAGGTCTGGATGCGGGGATCTATTTTATTGAAGACGACACAAGCCGTCATCGCGAAGGCCTGAAAGGCTGTGGCGATCCATAGTTAATGGATAACCCAGACATTACTCTTCTAGACCCCCGAACTTCGGCGCATATGCGCCTTGTCAGGGGTGACAAGCTTTACCTTACGTCATCCCTGCGAAAGACCGTAAGGTCTGGATGCGGGGATCCATTTTTATTGAATCCGGTATTAATTAATCGTCTTCTTTGCCGCTTAAGCGGTTATCATCCAACAGCATGGTTGCTTGTTCTTTGACCTTGGGATTGGTGCTTTTTTGGGCGCGTTTGGCGCGGCTAACAGCCAAACGTGCATCACCCATGCGCATTGCCGCCTCAGCCTGAGCAAGGTCCGCTTGACCTGCTTGATTTAGCTTGCGGTGAGCGCCAACTTTAAGTAGCCAGGCCATGACGTTATCGGGGTCATCTTGGGTGATGCGGTTTAATTGATCAAGGGCTTCTTGGGCATTGTCAGATGAGCTTGTAAACAAAGCCTGGGCACAGAGCAGACGAATTGATAGGGCATCGGGTGCTAGGCTAACCGCTTTTTTCAAATCTCGCACGGCATTAGCGGCATTGCCCGATTCAAAGGCAAACTGACCACGCATTTCGTAGAGATATGGATTATTGGGACTTTGCTCAATAAGATCGTTTAATTTGGTAAGGGCCTGGTCATATTGGCCTTTGCGTGCACAAATAATAACCTTAGCAATCTTTGCGGCGGGGGTATCTTTGCGATAGTAGAAGCGCTCAACCTCTGATGGCTTGCTCAAATTTGCCATAAAAATAGCTTGAACCATTTGGAATTCCTGTTCCCATTCAGCGGGAATTGCACCATGGTCAGGAGTTTTTTCGCGGTAGGCTTTAATGGCGTTGATACGGTCTTGGTCACTAGGGTGCGTCTGCAGATAGGGAATTTCACCGAAGGTATTCATTTTTTTAAATAGTTCGAAGGTTTCAATAAAGCCTTCGGTGCTAAGATCTGCTTCTTGCATCATGCGAAAGCCTGCAGCATCAGCTTCTTTCTCGTGCGTTCTGGAAAAGCTAGCAAATGTACCCATGGCAGCGCCCTGCCCCAACATGGTGCCTGCTACGAGTGCTTCCATGCCACCACCTGCTAAGGCTGCTGCGCCTCCTAATAGGGTGCCTATGACAGAAGCAGCTGTAGCGCCTTTCATTTCATGGTTCATGCGGTGCATGTGCCCACCGGTAATATGCCCCAACTCGTGGGCAAGCACGGCGGCTAGCTGCTTCACATTTTTAAATTTGATAATAAGCCCGGTGTGAATGAAGATTTTCGCTTCATCGGTTGCAAAGGCGTTAATGCTTTTATCAACAACGAAATAGATTTTTGGCACAAATAAAAGCTTACTGGATCTGCACAAGCGCTCTAAAATGCTACTGACTAATTTTTCAGCGCGTGCATCAACAATAATGCTGTGTTGCTTGAATTCGGCGGAAATGTGGAGGTTAAGGCTTAAGAAAAAGACGAAAAGTTTGAAAAGCTTCACTTCAAGGTTTCTTCTGAGAAAATAGGATATGTTCTAGGGTACAAGTCTTTTTCATCGGGTTCAAGCTTGCCCTTACGTCCGCAGGCAGACAGGAACAACATGGCGATGATAAGGAAAATGGTGGGTGATGAAGGGATTGAACCTCCGACCCTCTCGGTGTAAACGAGACGCTCTACCGCTGAGCTAATCACCCATTTAAAAAAGGCATGACCAATTGGGCCATGCCTCTTTGTAGCAAAAAGAAATTTACTTTTCAACTGCTTCTTTCAATTGCTTTCCTGGACGGAACTTTGGAAGACGCTTTGCTGGAATTTTAATTTTTTCGCCAGTACGAGGATTACGACCCTCAGTAGCTTTGCGGTTAGCTGTTGCAAATGTACCGAAACCGATCAAACGAACATCGTCACCTTTTTTAAGAGACTTTGTAATTGTTTGAAAGGTTGCGTCGATTGCGCGCTCTGCGTCTGCCTTAGTTAGACCTGATGCTTTTGCGACGTTTGTTACTAAATCACTTTTATTCACTAAACCCACTCCTAGACTAATTTAAGTTAATTACAGTTTTATGATAATGGCGGTTTTATTAGACGGTCAAGAGGGTTTATGGGGCTTTACTAGAAAAAATGCACATATCTGCAGCATTTTTACCACTTTTATTGTAAAAACAGCAGAATTTAACAGATTAGGATGCTTTTTAATTAATCTTTATTAAAAATCTAGCTCGCATACCCATACCAATAAATGGCCACAAAAAGGAACAACCAGACGACATCGACGAAATGCCAGTACCATGCAGCGGCTTCAAAACCCACGTGGTGGTCAGGCTGAAATTCACGTTTCATATTGCGTAATAAGCATATAAATAAAAAGATGGTACCAATTAAAACATGCGCCCCGTGAAAGCCCGTTGCCATGTAAAAATTCGATGGGTAAATGCCGTCTTTCAAACCAAAGGCAGCGTGGGCATATTCAACGCCTTGCACCACAGAAAAAATTAGCCCCAATGCCACGGTGATTGATAGGGCTTTGGTGACCTTTGAAAATTGACCTTGCAACAATTCATGGTGGGCCCAAGTAAGGGTTGTGCCGGAAAGCAGCAAAATAAGCGTGTTCAAATAGGGCAAATGCATGGGGTCAAACGGGACAATGCCCTTTGGTGGCCACTGAAATCCCGCATGGCTTGCCACATTAAGGCTGGCATGAAAGTACCCCCAAAAGAAGGCTGCAAATAACATGACTTCTGATGCAATGAACAACACCATGCCAATTTTTAAGCCTTTTTGAACAGCTGGAGTGTGCACACCTGCTGTGTTGCCTTCTTTTAAAACATCTAACCACCAACCCAGAAAGCACCCTGCAAGCAGTAGCAGCCCAACAATAAACACCCAATGGTCAATATGACGCATAAATAAAACCGCCCCAACTGCCACAACCAACACCGAAAGAGACGATGCCAACGGCCACGGGCTTGGATCAACCAGGTGGTAGGGATGATTTTTATGGTTGCTCATACAATTTTGCATTTAAAGGCGTTACCCAATTTTACCATAAATTAGCAGTGTGGCACTTATTAAAAATATTTAAATAAACTGAAATATAAAATTTAGGTTTTTATTTTATTATATTAAATAAAATTTAATGTTTTTTTGTAATGATGATTATTATTGATCATTTTTATTACAGGAATTCATTATGAAAAAAAATACTATATTTAAATACTGCACCTCCTTTGTTGTGGGGATTGGGTTATGCTCAGAGCTGAGCGCTAGCTGGTCAAGCTCGATTATAGCCGGTGAACTTGGTCAAAGCGGATATTCAGGTGATGGAGGTGCAGCTACTTCTGCTAAGCTAGCAGCATATCCACGTGGAGTTTGTGTTGACAGTATAGGCAATCTATATATCGCAGATGCTGGCAATGGTGTTATTCGAAAAGTCAATGCTGGCGGCACTATTTCTACCTTTATTTCAAGTGGTCTAAACAATCCTTTCGGGGTTTGTGCTGATAGTTCCGGAAATATATATGTTTCTAATTTTGGTGCTGGCACTATTGGAAAATATGACAGCACTGGCAGCGTTATAAACGCCAGTCTTATTTCTGGATTAACTAACCCCTACGGAATCTTTGTTGATAGTGCTGGCTATATTTATATTGGTAATTATAACAGTAATACTCTTGGAAAGTATGACAGCTCAGGTAGTGCTATTAATGCTAGCTTTATCTCTGGAGTGAGCGCACCTACTGGCGTAGCTCTTGATAGTGCAGGTAACATTTATATCGCTAGTTCTGGCAGCAATAGCCTTAAAAAGTATAACAGCGCAGGTAGCCTGATTAGCGGAGATCTTATTCCTGGAATAAGTAACCCTAATGGCGTTTGCCTTGATAGTGCGGACAACGTTTATGTTTCTGATACATATGGTGATCGCATTCAAAAACTTTCAGCGAGTGACAGTAGCATTTCTACTATTGCGAGTGGATTAAATCATCCTTACGGAATTTGTGCTGATAGCTCAAGTAATTTATACATTTCTGACGCTGGAAATCTTGTCATCAGAAAACTCTTTGCTCCCACTACCACCACCATCACCATAGAAGTAGATGGTACTGATAGCGCAACAGTATCTGCTCCATTAGCAGCGACCACTGTTCACAAAACTGGTGCTGGTACAGCTGTGCTTTCGGGTAATAACTCTTCCGTATCAACTTTAGAAATTGATGCAGGACTTGTGAAAGTTAGCGCCACAAACAATATGGGCGCTTCTCTTGCATTCGCTGGTGGAAATATGGAAGTCACATCAGGCACAGTTGCCGTTCCAGCAGCTGCTGTTAATGCTGCTGCTACCATCACTACTGATAGTGGTGCCGCTGTTTCTTCTATTGCAGCACCATCTGGCACATCTTTACTTACTTTAGCTGGGTCTGGCGTGGTTACTGCTGGTGACATGAGTGCAAGCGCTACTCCGCTTTCTATTCCAGGGGTTATGCATGTTGGGGCATCAAGCGCTAGCAAAATGCCTACAGGTGTTGCAACTGTTCCAAATGGTGGACTTTTAAAGCTTATGGGAGCAACTGCATCTAGCGTTCCTGGTGCTACTGAACTACAAAGTGGTGCTGTTCTAGAAGTAGCTAACAGCGTTACAGTTCCTGCCCATACTGGCGCTGATATTTTTGGCACCCTAAAGTTTGATAGTGGATCAATGTTAAAACTAGGTGCTAGCTCAACTTGGGCACGTAATATATCAGTTGGTACGGCACTGTAGTATTGATTGAGTTTGGTTGGTCCCGCGGTCGTCTAGGCCGTGGGATAATCAGCCCCTACCCTAAATCAGCCAATGCTTCCTTTAGAATGCTAAAGGTTAACAGCTCTGGCAGAACTTTGTGATGTCCATTGGGATATAACAACACATACAACGGCACACTGCTGCGGCCGTATTGTTCCAGGGCTTTGGTGATTGCTGCATCATAGGTAGTCCAGTCGGCTTTGACCAATTGGACGTTTTTGTCTTTAAACAATTGATGGGCTTTAGAAGTGTTCAGCACCATTTGCTTATTAACCTGGCAGGTGATGCACCATTTGGCGGTGAAATCGATCAGCACAGGGGATTTTTTGCGTAAATTTTCAACCATTGTTGGGTTGTAGGCAATCCAAGGATCGGCACTAAGGGCAGAAATAGGTTTGGTGGCATAGACATATGCGGCACTAGAAAGGGCTAGGGCTACAACAGTTGAGAACAATCGCACATATGGCGCGCGATTAACCCCGCCCCAATAGCCATAAATCCACGCGGCAATGCTAAGGGCAAGCAGGGCCACGAGAACATTTAAAAATACGGCGATGGAAACCTGGTCGGCCAGCACATGCATGAGCCACAGCACAGACGCGGCCATGCCAAAGCCCAAAATGGTTTTGAAGGTGTTCATCCACCCGCCTGGTTTGGGCAAGAATTTTGCAGTCTTGGGGTTTAAGCAAATTAATAAGTACGGCGCTGATAACCCAAGGGCAAGGCCTGTAAAAATGGCAAAGCCGTGAAAGGGACTTTGGGTTAAAGCAAACCCAACCGATGCACCCATAAATGGTGCAGAACATGGGGTGGCGACAATGCAGGCGAGCACTCCGTGGAAAAAGCTGCCCATTGGGGTTGAGGAATCTCCGCCCTTGGAGGAGAGTTTTGTAAATGAAGTGCCAATTTCAAACACGCCGAATAAGTTCAAGGCGAAGGCGAAAAACACAAAAATAAGCGCGGTGACAACAGCTGGAGATTGCAGCTGAAAGCCCCACCCTACTTGGTGTCCGGCGGCACGAAAGGCTAGTAATAATCCCGCCAGCGCCCAAAAACTAACAACGGTGCCGGCCGTGAAAAATAGGCCACTTGCCCTTAGTTTTTTGGGCTGCGCGTGTTGAGTAAGGGTCATGATTTTTAAAGACAAAATGGGCAAAACGCAGGGCATTAGGTTTAAAATAATGCCACCGATTAGGGCGAATAAAAACATCAGCGCCATGTGAAAGCTGAAAAACCCAAGTTCGGTGTGGGGTTTTGGCAGGGCGTTCCATTGGGCCGCGGGCACAAGACTAAGGGTTTGGGTGGTTTTTTCTGGGGTGCAAAGCTTATTACATACAGTGTAGCTGATATGGGCTTTGATGGCGCCAAAATCATGGGTGGAATCGTTGGTCGTGAAAGTGCCGTGGACGTGGACTGTGCCCTCGTATGCTTGGAATTTGTGACCATGCAGGCTCAAGCTTTGAAGGGGGGGCCATTTTATGTGGTCAAGGGTGACGCCTTTGGGTAAATGCCATTCGATATTGGTGGGGGAATCTTCGCTGTCGGGGGCGTAAATGTGGGCGTGTTCGGGTAGGTCAAAAACCAGGACAAAAGGGATATTTTGTTTTTGGTGATTTTCGGGCGCCAGAAGCTGCACGTTTACGGTATTCGCCATCAGGGTGGTGATGGTGAAAATGCACATAGCGAAGAAGCGAAAGAGCATGGGTTATAATCCTTGGGTCAAGGGGTTGATTTAAAAATAGATATCATACACTGGATCCCGACGCCCTAAAGGGCTCAGGATGACGCAGCGTCTCCGTCTTCATGAGGAGCCAAAGGCTTTGTGATGATCCAGTGAGTAATGTCCGAATTCTATAGACAAGTGAGGATTGCCGCGCTGCGCTCGCAAAGACGAAGGGGGAAAATAAAGAAGAGGAATTCATGCCGTATTATACCAAAACCAACTCCCTTAAATTGTACCCCACAATTTTTCAAAATTCCATGTAGTGGTTAATGGGTATAAATTTTGCTGTAAGCATCAGCATCAGAAGCACGTAACCAATCTAAGCTTTCGTGCCAATCTGCAATGAGTGGATGCTCATAATCTGGGCCATTCCAAGCCAAATATCCTGCATAAAATAGAATGGTTTCAATGCCTTTTCTGGTGAACATAGTCGGATCAGCAGCAGAACAGTAACGTTCGCGCACTAGCTCACGACAATCGATTCCGTCTTCCACCCAATCAGCAAAAGGACGACATGTAGACAGCATTTGACCAACTAACCCAAGGAAATTTTCGCGTTTATGCGCATCTGCTGTTAGTAAATATTTGTAAATAACATTTACTAATTCATGAGGGCCAGCGTAAATATGCTGATAGAAATACTGAAGCACGGCGTTAGTTCCAGCAAATCCATTACCTACAGAATAATAATCCCATGCAAAGAAATATTGCTGAGCTGCTTCGATGTCTGTTGGAACGTCCCAAAAAGCTCTATTTAGTTGTTTTATAGCAGCGGTAATACTTACATTTTCAGCTTCACCAGGATGATCTGACAATGCAGTAATAGTGGTTTTTTTGAAGTCTTTAAAAATTTCTTTTTTTAGAAAATCAGCCAATGTGTATTCTACTTCAACCCCTGCATCGGCTACTGCAAGATCACCCAAAAATTCATTGGCAGCATAGGAACTAACTTCTTCTAGGACTGTTTTTTTACCGTCTGGACAGTGCGTAAAACGCCCTGCTATTTCTGCTATTCTGGCCGCGTCATCTTCGTAATGATTTCCTGCACGGTCAAAATACGCAAATATCAGGAACGCAGACTTGCATAATGCTATTCTTTCGGGGGTAAAGTCTGCTTGATCGGGCACCCAACTGTCCCAAAGGAGTCCTGGTTCTACAACATGAGCAGTGCCAAAGAGCCGCACTAAACTTTTAGTAAAATGGTCATGAACACTTTTATAGCTTTGTTCAAGATCTAGCTTAAATTGAGGTAGTTTTGTTTGAAGGCCAACTGCTGTTATTTGAAATGCACGAATTTCTTCTCGTGCTGCCATAAGACCTGCATTATCAAAATCCGGCACTGCCCCTTCGCCTAAATTAATTGCGTAAATAGAATCATTTACATCATAAAACATTGCAGAAAGCGACACTAAACCAACGTCTGCATTGGCGGTTAAAGATCCCTGTAAGCCGACAGGGTAAATGTGCGGTTTTATTTTTGCATTGTAAACACCAATACAATAATCCCCAATACGCTGCCAGTAAGCTTGGTCAGTTTCTGCAGGACCTTTACGTAAACCAGGGTGCACATTAAAGACATGATTTTCAAAAATAGCGTCCCTATCAATTGAAGAGAATTCTCTGATTTTATCCATGCTGGTGTAGACATGATTTGGGTCAATTAACAGCTCTTGCAGTGTATCTTCATCGATTGGAATGCAAGCCAGCAAGCCAGCAATAGTGCGGGGGACGTGCTCCTTTGCAAGGTTATGCAGGATAGTTTCGATAAGTTTAACTTTCAAAATACGCCTAATCACAAAAGAAGGATTTAGATCATTTATTTCATCGAATCGATTTTGAAGCGCATTGCGCACAGGTACAAAATTTACTGGGAACCCTGCAGGTTTATAATTTGTAGTCCAATGGGCTACTAAGAAGTTTTTTAGTCGATCTTCAAAATTAGCAACTTTTTCATCTAACGCAGGTTGCCCTGCAATAGCTTGTATTGCTGCTAAATTGTCTACTTCTGTTACATAATCATGGTCCAAAATAGGAAGAACTACAGGATTAGGACTGATTAATTCCCTTGGGGGGGTAACGGCATCAATTCTGTTATTGATAATGCGATTAATTAATTGTTCGTGAGCTTTATTAAAGGCTGTTCTTATAGCGCGTTCATCTGCTGAGGGCGGTATATTGGGAACCATCATTCTTATTTTATCAATTAATGCATTGTAGTGAATGTCGCGATGAACATCACCAAGGTTAGCAATAGCTGTTAAACATGTTTGAAGTGGAACGTTTTCCAAAGCGGCTATCTTTCCAGGTTTTAAGGCTTTTTGAATTGCTCTTTCAATATTTCCCGAAATTTTTGGATTAATATCAATTGCTTTAATATAACCTTGAATAACTGGCACTATTTCTTTTGCTGCGGCAGGGATAAGAGGGTTAAGCTTTCCAAACAAAGCATTCAAACAGATTTCTTTTTTAATCGCAGAAAAATCAGGATTTTCAAGAACACCAAAAAAAGCTCTGAGAGCATTTCGCTGTGCAAGTTCGCTGCCTATGTGGTCTAACTTGCTAATAGGCCCTGCTGGGATTACACCTATTAAATGGATAACTGGGGTAAGGACACGCTCTTCAATATTTTTAATGAAATCCTTAGCCTTTTCTATAGTGTCGCAAAAAGTTTTTATATATACAAATGCTTGGCCCACTTCGTAATCAAAATCGTTTGAAGCTTTACTTTCATTGAACACATCTATAATTTCTGCTTGTTCAAAGTTTGACAGCGAAGAAAAAGTCAAAATAAAAGATTTTGTATGGGGATCAGCTAAACTTAGCTGAGCTTGGTACATTAGTTCAGCTGCTGGAGTACCAGCAAACGATGCACAAATTTCATGAAGGATTGAATCTAGGTCTTTATAATGCTCAGTAATTTTTGGTGCAAATTCAAAGTAAGGTTCTGCTGGAGCTACCAGTGATAACCTATTTAAGGTATCAACATGCTGATTGGTTGCCCTAGGACTAGGGTTTGCTGACCATATTTGATCAGCAAAAAACCGAAGGTCGCGACTATGGGCTGCGGCCTTTGAAACAACACGTTCTATTATTGCCCTTTCATCAACACTGGCTTTTAAGCCTGTGGTAACACCATCAGGATAGCCATTACCAATCATCATGCCTAATGCATAACGCGAAAATGTAATGGGGTCGACTCTATGGTTATCAAAATCGTCCTCGACAACAGCCAGTGCCCCGACTACGTCTAGGTTTGTGCCTATTCTGGTTTTTGCATTATAAATTTCATGCTTCTTCATTTCACGAAAGATAACAATTTCTTTATTGCTTGCAAGCGGCATGGGTTCACTAGCAAGGTGAGCAACCATGAAAATGGCCAGTACTGCCTGTGTAAATTTAAAATACTGAGGGAAAAGTATTTTCACTATTAAATGTTAAATCGAAGAACTATCAATAGTTTATATTTTTTATATTAAAAAAGAGTTAATGGGTAGATACCCGCTTTCGCGAGTATGACGAAGGAAGCGGATGGCATAGCACTGGACACCGTGGTCAAGCCACGGTGAAACTGTGGAGAATATCTTGTGGCAATTAAGTAGGAGGATGAACGGGCTACAAAAGACTAACTAAATCTTGATAACCATGAAGAAACCTAACGATTTCTATATGTGCGTGAGTCTTGGCCTTGTACACTATCAAATACTTTTGCACGCTGTAAAATTTCACTTCATAGCTTGTTAGATCGCTTCGCTCGTGACCTATATTTGGAAATTCCATCAACATGGAAAAGGCAATATCTATAGAATTGAGAAGTTGCCGAGCAGCTTTTGGGCTTTCTGTATTTAAATACACATAAGCACTTTTAATATCAGTTCTTGCTACTTCGGATAGTAAAATCATCTTTAGAGGCCTTGCTTTAGTTCAGCCCATGTAGTGGTTGGTTCATTAGACAAGCTATTAAGGCCACGCTCAATTTCTGTGTTTAGAGTTTGAATTGATTGATGTTTTGCTTGTTCTTGCTCAATTAACAAACGTAGGCCTGAGCGAATAACTTCACTTGCAGAATTATACAAACCTTCTTTTACTTTAGATTCGACGAATGCTTCCAAGGTTTTAGTTAAAGAAATATTCATTTAAAAGCTCTTTAAAGACGTTTTGTAAAGAATATCACAATAACAGTAAATGTCAATAAATAACAAAGATTGTTATTTTGTGCGATCGCTTTCAATATCAAGCAACTAGGCGTAAATCAGCTTTCTTATTCTGAGCAGGTGGAGTTTCTTTCAAAAGCCAGATAAGCAGTGTGCCGCCCAAAAGACCTGTAGTAGCTACGTAAATCATTACTCCTGTTGCGCTGCCACCCATAAGTTGAGTAAGAGTGCCTGTAATAAGCGGGGTTAAGCCTGCAAAAATGCTAAGTCCTGCAGAAAAGGCAAAGCCCGATACTCTGCCCCTAATAAGCACGGGCACGTTAAGTGAACTTAAAGGATGAACTACAGAATATGCAAGCGCTGCAGGCAAAACCATGATTAGCTGGAATAGGGCGAAATGTTGCTCATGCAATAAAATGAACGCTGGGTAAATACATATTAATTGTGTAATGCATGCAGCAAACATGGTGCGTTGTAGGCCAACCTTGTCACTTAACCAACCAAAGATTGCCGTGAAAATGTTATGGGCAATAACCGCTAACACAGTCATTTTAGCGGCTATATGCAGGGGGATGCTCAAAACTTTGGTCATGTAAAATGAGGTGTAGCTAAGGGGAATCCAGATGAATACCCCAGCAACAGCGCCTACGCAAAAGGCACGATAAACAAACCGGCGATGTTCAGGGCTTAGAAGCTTAAAATCTTCGGCTGAACGAATAGCTTGTTCAGTTCTAAAGACAGGGCTTTCTTTGACGAAGCTACGCAGATAAAAAGCAATAACACCAAGGACTGCTGCTATTATAAAGGGCGCTCTCCAAGACCAATCGGGCATTCCAGGGCGCGTTGCAATGGCCACACAAGCAATTGCTAGCAAGCTACCCATGCCTGCTGAGGAATTATAAAGTCCGGCAACAGTTCCAGCGCGTTTCCATCCGTAGCTTTCAATAAGAAGAATGCCACCGTTAGTGAATTCTCCGCCCATGCACATACCCTGAATAATGCGACAAGCAATAAGCGCAATGGGGGCTACAATGCCGACCTCAGTATAGGTGGGCAACAAGCCAATACACAACGTTGGAATTGCCATGCCAAGAACTGAAAACATTAGGCTTTTCCGGCGGCCTTTAAGATCTGCCATGTGTCCAAAAATGTAGCCGCCTAGTGGTCGTGCTAAAAAGCCGATGGCAAAAAAGAGGCCGCTAATAACGGCATCATGTACCGGGCTAATTGATGGATAAAACTTCGGCGCTAACAAGAAGCTGAAATGAGCAAAAATAAAAAAATCAAAATACTCAAGCAAGTTGCCGCACATAAGAGCAGCTAATAAATGCTTAGGAGGTTTTGGGAGGTTGCTCATTAATTACCCTTTAAAATGGTTAGCTATACTTTTATAGTATGTAACGCATGCGAAAAAGTCGCAAGTCATTTTAGGAAAAATAAAAAACCTGATTTTAAGATGATATTAACAAAAAATTACGTATACTAACTTTGGAACGCGTAAATAATGCAGGCCATTATGCTTTATGTAATTTACTTCGCTATTCTTTCCACCATGGGTTTACACGCATCTGAACTTAATGAAATTTCTTCAGATGAAGACTCCTCCTTACTTAGAAGACCATCTGTTGAATTCAACAAGTTTCGCGATGAAACGATACTGGTGAATTTAAAAACAGACAGCGCATTGTGGAAGCTTTTGCGGCACAACAAATTGTGTGTGTTGCCTTCTGATGCCGATAAATCATTAGCGTGGGTGCACCAACAAGCAGAAATTTTGGGAGCACAAATTGACTTAATTGATGCCCAAATGCAAGAATACAGCGCCATTGTGTGGATTGAACCATTTGAAACTACGAAAGAACAAATAAAAGCTATTAACCACGCGATGCATTCAATTAAGAAAGCTGTTAGAAGCGATGAGAGACGTTCAAAATTAGCAACGGTTAGGCAATGGAGAACAGCAGCACAGCAAAAACAGAAACTTGAAAAGCTTGTTTTACACTTGGATGCTTTTTATGAATCAGAAAAATTTTAAGTGAATTTGCTATCAATTTTGCCATTCCAATGGCACCATTTGTCGCTCAATAATCGCTTTAAAGGTATCGCTAACCTTATGCATATCAACAACATCTACTTTATAGGGAAGGTCTGATTCATCGAAAGCATCGGCTAGAGCGCTATTCTCATTTCGTGTTAAAGCTCTGCCCGCATCAATTACTAAATCAAGGTCAGAGGATCTTTTCGTTTTCCACGTAGCACGCGAGCCAAACACCCATACCTTAGCATTTGTGGGTAAGGCATCCTCCAAGATTTGCTGCACAATTTTTAAATCATTGGAGCGAATATCGATGAGAGATGTCACTTTTCAGAATCCTGCCTGGTTTGAATTTCATGATAAAGAAATTTTGCCTCAGTAAGGAATTTTGGAATGCTTTCAAAGACCTCGTGAGCTTTTTCTTCGTCATAGGTGTGGCTTGTGGTGTTACGAGCTTCTCTGAATGCTTTCCATTGAACAAACTCCTCGTGCAGCAACCCCCGTGCATAGGCTAAGCGAATAAGACCAGGAAAACTAAGATCAGCAACAACCGCTGCTGTTGATTCATTCATCTCAAGATACCTGCGGATCATTTTGTGCGTAATTTCATAGGTGTACTCAAAACGTTGAATACAGGCATCACGTATGAACGTATTTTCACTTTCATGCTGGTACGCATTCAAGGCTTCTTCTAGTGTTACAATAGCTTTTTTAAAGGATGACAGATCAAGAATCATACGCGGTTCCCATTGGTTAAGATGTTACCATCATCGCAATTATAACATGTAATATTCGGGTGATTATCAATGATAACAAACAATAATGCAAATGCTATAAGAACCTTGTCCAAAACATCAAAAATGTAAACTTCATGGAAGGCCAGAAAAATTTTAAGTGAATTTTAATTAAACACTGGTTACGCTTAGAACATAGATTTAAAACGTGCAGAATGCCATGTTATTCGTAATTTTATTTATTGTTCTTGTGAGTTTTCAAACGGCGGGGTTTAGTGCTGATGATGACCCTCTGATGCAGAGAGCATTTGAAGATTGGTCTGATGATGACACAGTTGATCGAAATGTTAGCACTTCTAATGCTCAAGCTGACGAGTGGCCATGGCAAACTGCAGGGACTACGAATAGCGCAACTTCACCACAAAATGTAATTATAGAAGCACTTCCTTGGGATGTAAGCAGGCATATTGAGAAATTAGCTAAAGAATATGTTGAACACTGCGAGAAAACTACAAAAGTAAAGATAAGTAGGAATCATGGATTAGGCCCTCTTCTTGGCTTTCCAAAATGTCATAGACATAAAAACAAAACAAAAACCATAACGCTTGCGTGGATTGCTGAAAAACGAAATGAAGCAGAAATTCATCACAGCACTCTTACTGCAGAACATAGCGAGTATCAAACACAGCTAGCTTGCTATGATGAGATTCAAGAGCTAAGTGAAAGCGGTACATATATTAGCGATGAACGTGCAGATGAAATTTTACAAAAAGAACTTGCATTTATGGAATGGAGAAGTCGAATTCTAAGACAGGACATTCCAGCGATTAGAGCCTATGCAGCAAACTTAGAAGCTATCATTGAACCACAGGCCAAACTTTTAAAAATGTTGAATGATTTTCATGCAAAACGACTTGTTACTTCTAGGGAAGGCGCAATTAAGTTTGTTCTAGAGAATGTTGAAGCACCACATGCGGATTTTTTTGCAGCCCATAGAACTGCCATAGAAAAATATATTACTGACACATATTATCCTGATGTGGAAGACGATGCTGCAACCGAATAAAACTATTCCCGCTTTTGCCCTGCTTGAGGTGGCAATTGCTTTAAGTATATTGGGAGTGGTTGCCTATATGGGCATGCCGCTGTTGGGCAAATTGCAGCATTGGCAACAGGTAAAAGTGACGAATGCTCACCAGGAAAAAATTGTAGAATCATTAGCAGGTTATGTGCTTGCAAATAAGCGTCTGCCCTGCCCTGCGTTAAGTGCAAATGGGGAAGCGCAGGCAGTTTGTACAAATGATACAAAGGCCGGGTTTGTGCCTTATAAAACTTTGGGGATTGATGAGAAAACCGCGAAAGATGGAAATCATCATTGGATGACCTATGTGGTGGAGCCGAACTTAGCATCGTCACGGATTAGTTTTATATACACGGACCCAACGCTTGCTATTGACCCTAAAACTGTGTTTTGCAAAACGCCCAGTGGTGGAAATTTGGATGTACAAACAGCTGACAAACAACCGTGCGTGGTAGCACCAGATTTTGTAGCGGTAGTGTTAATTGCCCATGGAAACAGTGGTGGGTATGCCATTGATAATGGGACGATTCAACCGGTAGATGGTGGCGATGTTGATAAAATTAACAATGCAGTCCGGGGTGGAGTTTTCATAATCAAAACCCAGCAGCGAATAGCTCCATCAATTTTCGATGACACTACATTATATGTAAGCCGCAATAATTTGATGGCGCAGTGGGCGAAGTTTCCGTGTAGGCGTTAAAACGCAAAATAACCTTTATTTTTCATTAATTTATTTAAAATTATTCTATATTTTTCGATTAATTAATTATTAAATATTATTTGTTAATAATACTCATGAAAACAACTTTTATGAGGACCAAATGAACAAATTCACTTTTTATGGCAATTACTCAAAGGCATTAGCACTAACATGCATGCTACTTGCAAACAATGGCTATAGCGCTGAGGAAAAAGACTCTTTTTCTGATGACGAAGGAAGCAGTGCATGTCTACCTGTTGTGTCTACTCAGGATGATGGTATGGACGCCGATTTAAGAGTGATCTTAAATCAAACTGCGTG
>JBAXJB010000033.1:0-15507 GCA_037138055.1 Alphaproteobacteria bacterium
TGAGTACTGGTGCTTCAAATCCAGCAAAATTAGGTAAGGCTATTGCTCATATAAAACAGTATCTAGAGTCAATGACGGCGAAACCAAATATTGTTACTGAAAGAAAAGCTTCGGCAGAGCCAGATCATCATACTCAACGTTTTGCTGAGCTTACAGCAGTACTAGACCAGAATTTTGATAGCCAAACCCTAGATTCTTTAATACCTTACCAACCAGCTAGTTACCAAGAACTTACAAGCTTGAATTTAGATAGTTTTGATGAACCTACATGGCAAACGATTTTAAGGGATATCCCTGCCTCTATGAGTACTGGTGCTTCAAATCCAGCAAAATTAGGTAAGGCTATTGCTCATATAAAGCAGTATCTAGAGTCAATGACGGAACCAGGTATTGTTACCGAAAGAAAAGCTGCGGCAGAATCAAAACGAAAAGAAGAACTTGTCCGACAATTAGAGCCAAAAATACAAAAATTACCATTTGATCAGCAAGAACCCTCGCGCATAGCTCTTAGAAATTTAACGGTTGAACAGCTTTACGACAAAGTACGCACCATGGTGATGGAAGAAAGAAGCGGTCGGTAAGAGAAAAAACTCAAGCGCTGCCGCACTTTAAAAGCGACGTTTTAGCAAGAGCTGAGTCTAGTTATATTACCGAGCAAACGTTGTATGTTAACGGCGGCATGATGATTGTCTAGGCGGTTTTAAGCATCCTTATCTTTTGTATATTTTTTCTTTACTACCAGTTGGCTTCCATAAAACGCCATATAACTTAGCGGGGAAGAGGTTAGAAAAATATAATAAAAGCAATTTGAAAACATTAAATTATCTGGTTTTTCCTTATCAACTATTTCAATAGTAATCATAGTAGCTGAGCGTTTGATTTCGTTTTCATTACTTAGTGGATCATCAGCAGAAAATGCCAGACCCCCAGAAAATAGCACGTACCATTTTAGAAGAGTAGTTGTTCTCATGAAGGCTCTCCATTACCAAACAAACTTATACTCTTTATTGTGTATTATTTTATATGATTTTGGAAATATTCAAAAAATTAAGACGTGCTAATATCTTTTAATCCAGCTGATGCCCACACCAGAGTTTTGAGCAGCTCCAACATCTCCCTGTAAGGCTAGATTTTTCCCAAGGGGAGTAGAGACAACCACCTTGCTGGTTTCGCTGCCTGCCCCTTGTTCAATGGCCACTTGCACTTTGCCGAATTCTTTGCCAATGCGAACTGCTTGGTTGGTTTTTGCTTCGGAGCGTTCTTGGGGGGTGGCGTCTTCATCAGTTTCAGAGGCGCCTCCGCGAGTGCTTGTTTTAAATTCAAACTGGTCAAAGCCAAAGTTACTGCGCATTTTTTCAAAAAATCCATGGCCACTTTCATCTGATTTAGCAATTTCCGCAAGCTGAACACTTTGCAAAACAGAAACTTCTCCTAATTTTTTACCAAATAGTAATAAGGATAAAATTTCTTCTTCAGGCATAGATGGTGTTGATGTGAAATCAATAATTGTACTATTGCCTGTGCCTTTTATTTCAATAACAACAATAATTCCGCCCTCAATTTTTTTGATTGCGCGAATATTTAACCTGGGGTTGTTTCGGTCATCGTCAACAAAAGTAATTTCACCGCGGGTGATTTTCAGAACCTTGCCCAAAATATCTAAGGTACCTTTGTGTAATCGTACTGTGCCAACCAAGAAAGGGTTCACAATCGATTTGCGTACATAAAAATCACCCTTCCAGGTTGTGTCAGCGCCAGAGCCTACAACTTTGAATGAACCATCGGGGTTATGCACTAAAATTTCCAAAGGAAAAGCGGTGGCATATTGCTTAGCTTGTTTTTCCTTGGCTTTTTTTGAATGACGATCAATAATTTTTGGAACTTTGGTATCAGCAGATGATTCTATGAAGTAGCTTGCTTTTTCAAGGGTGACTTCGCCTTTGCAACCAACATCAGCGCCCTTCCCTGTTATTGTTAAAGTGCCGCTTGCATCGCTTACGAAGCCGTCATTTTGGGCAATGCGCAGGTGGAAAAGGTGCATAGGCACGTTGAACACAGGTGAAAGCGGATCGGTAAAATCAATCCAGCCTTCACCGCGTAGCTGACCTTGATTAGGGTCGATGCTTTTGGTGACATCTTGCGCTGTAAAGCGGTTAACAATTAGGCGTTTGCCTTGCGCTTTGGTGCGAATGATAATGTTTTGGTAAAAGGTTCCAACTTCGCTATTTTCATATAGACCATTATCAGCATCAACACTGCCTTCTAGCGTTGGGCTATTCATTGCACCTTTGGCTCGAAGGTTTATTGAAATATCACCAAAAATTCGATCATCGGTCGCTAACCAATCGGTTAATAATTTGAGTCGAGTTGTGCCTTTGATGTGCGCATCAATAGTTGAATCGTTAAGATTCGCTGAGCCCTTAGTTTCAAGGTTAATTTTGTCTTGGTCTTTAACGTTGAATTTCCATTTCCAAACGGCATTTTCAAAATGTGCATCTAGAGCCGCATTTAAATTATTCAAAATTTTATAGGTTTGCTTGTCTTGGTGTTGTTGCCAATAGCCTTTTGAGACATCAAGTTTAATAGTGGCTTGTTGGCCTTCGAGCTTTTGCAATTGACCATTTAGTACCCCTGTTATATCGGAATCATTAAACAAAATTTTCAAGCCACTAAGTTGAATATTACGTAGGTTAATGGTTCCAGTAGTGGTGGCAGTGTCACCTAGTTTTAGTTTTGTAATTTCAATAATTCCTGCACAAAATTGCAACTGGGTTGGGCTTAATCCATTTTCAAAATGATAGGCAGTTGGCTTTAAAAGGGCTAGTTGCAAGTCTTGTAGCTGCAGCTTACATTTTTCAATGTGAATTTCTGTTGAGGTACTATTAAAGGCGATGTGTGCATCTAATGGGCGCTTCTGATAATGCCCCTTTGTTAAATGCACTTCGCCTTCGCCCAACCCATTATTAATAGAAACATTCACATCAATTGGAAGATGAAAATCAGTGTCGTGAACGGTGCCTTGTCCGCCAACTGTAATGTGTCCTTTTTCAAGGCTGCTAACATTTTCAAAAGATGCTTTGAAATTCAAACTGCCCTTAGCGCTTGGCCAGAAAATGTGTAGAAGTTTTTGCAAATCTTGCGAAGCAATAACGCTGTGACCATTTATTAGGAATGGATTGAGCGATAAATCCATTTCTACAGATGCTGTATTTTTTTCATCGTGTCGCAGCTGTGCAGAAACTTTAATATGATTAGCATCAACGAACGTGCATTCACCAAAAGCTTTTTCTAAAGGTTTTATGCCTTCTTGAAACTCCCATTTAATAGTGGGGCGCGATGAATAACCTTCTATGGTAATGTGACATTTAGCCAATTCAGTTGAACCAGGATTGGGCAAAGTCCACACAAACTTACCATTAAGGACGTTACTTTTTTGAGTGCATTCACCCTGTAACGTGTGCCCTTTGGATGTTTCAATTTTTAAAGGCAGCAACTGCCAGCCAGTTGTTTTTTCGAAGCGTGCCGTTAGCGATACTTCAGGCCCAAAAAAATTGATAACGTGCTCATTTGCAAAAGGCTGAATGCTGGTTTTGGCAGACAAATCAATGGCATTGTTATAAATTTGAGCGTTTACAAGGTAGCGTTTACCTTCCCAAGAACCTTCTAAATTCAACGTTGCGTGATCTTTTAATTGAGACAACGTTAATGTTAGCTTCTCTGCATTATGTGTAATAATGCCAAGCCATTCGGGATCTTGGCGCTTTAGATGAACGGATAAATTCTTATTATTTACCTGTAAAAGTTCAATAGAAACTTCATTAAAGCGCTTTAAGCTGCTTGATATATTTTGCAAAAAGTAGCCCATAACCGACGGAGAAACACTTGAAAAATCAAAATCCAGCGGAGCTGTTTTTGTGGTTAAGGCACATTCACCAATGTTTAAAGTGATGCCTTTGAATAAGGCATTTGGAATATTCCATATAACATTTTTAAACGTTGCGACTGGCGCTTTGTTTTTAACAAGAGTGATACTTTGAATGTTGGTTGACAGAGGAAAATTTCTAGAGGCTTTAATTTCAAGTACTGAAGCTTTGTATGGCGTGAACGTTCTGATCAAAATTTTAATGCAGGCTTTTTGGGTGCATTCAAATTGCAAGCCTTGCCAAACTACCGCAAGGACAGCGGCGCTTATGAGAATTTTTTTAAGAAACCGGCTTTTCATTAAAACGCCTGCCCCACGCTTACGTAAAATTGGTAAGGGTTATCATAGGGTTTCTTGGTACCTGGTAGTTTACGACGCTGCAATGGGAAGGCGATGTCTATACGCACCGGTGCATAAGTTGTGTAATAGCGAACACCAAATCCAGTTCCCCAAAGTAGTTTTTTTCCAAAATTCGTAATACTTCGTTGAGACACAGTTCCTGCTTCAATAAACGCGACAGCACCTATAGTTTCCGTGAAACGGTAACGAAGTTCACCGCCAAATTCTAGTAAAGATTCACCACCCAATGGAACTTTGTTTTTATCAATTGGGCTAATGAGCTGGTATCCATAACCACGCACAGATCCGTTACCACCACCATAAAAACGCTTGTTCGGTGGCAAGTCATTAAAATTACGGATTTTCAAAGTGCCAATGCGCACAAATGATGCCAAAGTTCCCATGTCTTCATCTAGACTATTGGTTTGAAAGGGAATATATATGCTTGCATTTGCTTGTCCTATAAGCATGCCTTTACTTGACCCTAAGTGCCCTGTGTAGGGTGTAATATTTCCCCCGACCTTGAAACCACGCGTTGGATTTAATAAGTCATTTGATGCATCAATTTCCAATTCAACGGGCACACCAACAAGACGAACAGGGCTTTTTGCATTTGTTGTGCGCGGGCGAATGTTACCATTTTCTGTGCTGAGACCGACGGAGCCCGACAGCATGTCGGTAAATTGGCGATCAATTTTACTTGATAAAGCAAATGTTTGGCTTCGATAAGCACGCGTATCTTCTTTAAGCACATAGGTTTCATTCTTTAGGGTTTGCTTGGGCGCGCCAAAATCAGGGACGTTATAGAAAAAGCGAGCCTTGTTTCGAATTTTTGAAACACGCAAGGTTGCACCTAGGTTTTCTCCACCGCCCCTAAGGTTATAATGATTCCACGCAAAACGCGCTTCTCCGCCTTGGGTTGTGGCGTAATGCACACCGGCAGCAACAGACCGCGGAGGTGCTTCGGTCGTTTTTACATGCATTGTAATTGGCTGTTCTTTTTCGCTTTTTGACGAGGCATCTTCAACCGGTTTAGGCGTAACAACCACGTTGTCAAACAAGCCCGTCTGGCTTAGGTAACGACGCGTACGCTCTACAACGCGAGTATCATAGACATCACCATTTTTCCAATACAAACGATTTCTAATGTAGTCCGGGTTTAGGTTTTGCGTTGGTTCAATTTCTGAATTATGAATAATCGCGCAGCTGCCTAAATCAACAGGAAAAATTAGTACAACTGTACGGTTTTTATGATCAATTATGCCTTCTGGTTCATCAATTTCGGCAAAAGGATAACCCGTTTGAGCAAAATATTTTTTAATAACAATTTGGCTTTTTTTAGCATGTTCAGCTATTAGCACATCACCTTTGCTTAAGCCTACTAAATCATCAAGGTTCACAGTCAATTCTGGCATGGGTGACTTGCCACGATTTTCAAGCTGCATATGTTCAATTGTGTAAACCGGCCCAAGTTCACAAGTAAATTGAATAACCACAGGTGCTTTTTCAAGATCAATTTTAACATCAACCTTGCAGCCATAGTAGCCAAAGGAATACAGAGTTTTTTCTAATAATACCTTATCTTTTTCGATGCGTTTCATTAAACCGCCAATGGAACCTGGCAGTCGTGACTTGTTTTCCAACAACATGGAAACGCTTTCCATGCGTTTTATCATTTCAGGAGTCAACGTTTCTGGCCATTGAATTTTGTAGTCTATGCCGTCTTGTGAAGGGGCAATAAGCTCAATATCAGTAGCTTCCTGACCATTTAAATGATAGGTACAAAATGTCAAAAAAATAACAGCTAGAAAAAAACGCATAACAACTAAGCAATACCTATTACTTGGATTCTAGCAAAGATGTGGAATTGGGGCTACCTACTCAAAATTAGAAAAGCGCACCTTAAAAGATGCGCTTTAGCATAAGACCAAAGTCTTAATTAATTATTTATCTTTTTTATGGTCAGCTGCAAAATTAGTTGGACGCTTTTCAACAACGTGATCAATCAAGCCAAAAGTAACTGCTTCATCGGCTGACATGAATTTGTCGCGTTCCATTACGTCATTAATAGTTTCAAGTTTTTGACCTGTGCAATCAGCATAGATTTTGTTCAAACGCGCACGTAAGTTTAAAATTTCGCGAGCTTGAATTTCAATGTCAGTTGCTTGACCTTGTGCACCACCATGAGGTTGATGAATCATGATGCGTGAATTGGTTAGCGCATAACGCTTACCTTTAGCACCAGCTGTAAGTAGTAATGAACCTGCTGAACAAGCTTGGCCCAAACACACGGTTGCTACGTCACAACGAATATAATTCATGGTATCAAGCATTGATAAACCAGACGTTACAACGCCGCCAGGAGAGTTGATATACATGTAAATGTCTTTATCTGGATCTTCAGATTCTAAAAACAAAAGCTGAGCGCAAATAAGAGATGCCATTTCGTCGTAGATTTGTCCTGTTAGGAAAATAATACGATCTTTTAAAAGCCTTGAAAAAATGTCGTAAGCGCGTTCGCCACGGCCAGTTTGTTCAACAACCATTGGCACCAGTGAAGAAACTAATGCATCCGCTTGTTTAGGAGATTTAAAATTCATGGCTATTCGCCTTTCTTAGTGCTGGCCTTCTTGGCGGGTGCTTTTTCGCTGTCAGATTTACCTTCTTTTGGCGCTTTGCTTGATGCTACTTTTTTAGTAGCCGGTTCGTCGTCGCCTTCATATCCAGGCACAACACCTTTCAATTTAGCAGGCAAGTCTTTCACAGTAATTTTGGTTTGCTTCTTTTTTGATTTTCCGAACACAAAATCAACAACCTTATCTTCTAAGGCCGGAGCAAGTAGCTTTTCCATAAGACGTGGATTTTTCACATAGTAATCAATCACTTCTTTAAATTGGCTTTGGTACTTCATTGCTTCCATAACAACTTCGCGTTGGATTTCTTCATTGGTCAAAGCAATTTTATGCTCTTTCGCAATTTCAGAAACAAGCATGCCAAGCTTTACTCTACGTTCTGCAATTAGGTGATATTCAGCTTCTACTTCAGCCATATCAATGTCTTCAGTTTCGCCACGAGCACGCGCTGCAGTAACTTCGTCTTGTAATTTCTTCCAAATTTGTTGGAATTCAAATTCAACTGATGACTTTGGCAAAGGAAGCTTGTACTGATCATTTAAGGCATCAAGAATTTGGCGCTTATGGTACAAGGTTATTAAGTGCTTCTGATCATTCTTAAGTGTTTCTTCCATTTTTTTGTGCAAACCATCTAGGTCTTCACAATCAAATTCTTTTGCAAAGGTTGCATCTAATTTAAATGTAACGCCAGCAAAAACAGACTGAATTTCAACTTCATAGGTAAAAGTTTTTGAAGCAATGCTCGCTTCTTGAAAATCTTTTGGATACGTAATCTCAATTTCAGCAGTTTCGCCCTCTGCTTTACCTTGAATGCCCTTATGCAAAGGCAACCAAGTTGGGTCTGAATCTTCTGCGAGCGTTAGCTCTTGTTCTTGGGGAGTGCTGTGCTTACTTTTTTCTTTGATTAATACTTTAACTTTGTCGCCCCATGCGGCTTTGCCTTTTTTAGGCTCTTTTTCATGGCCTTTGTATCTTTTAAATAGTGCATCAACTGCTTCATCAACTTCTTTTTTGGAAACATCGACTACTAATTCTTCACAAGAAATTGATGAAAAATCTTTTAATTCAATAGTTGGCAAGCATTCAACACTAACACTACATTCGAAACCGTCTGTAGTATCGGCTTTTTCAATAGTAACCTTTGGCTGTCCTGCTACACGTGGTTTGTGTTCTTTATCAATAGTACTAAGAACGCGATCAACAATGTTATTAACCACTGATCTATTAGCTTCATCAGCATAACGTGTTTGAATAACCGCAAGTGGTGCTTTGCCTGGGCGAAAACCATCAATACGTACATTTTGTGATTTTTTGCTAAACCATGATGCTAGTTCTTGCGCATAATCAGATGATACAAGAGTAGCTTTGAAATCAATTACTGCGTCTTGCTCACGCACCTTTTGAACTGAAAGAGCCATAGAATTCCATGTGTTATATGTGGTGCGGGCGGAGGGACTTGAACCCCCATGACTTGCGTCGCCAGATCCTAAGTCTGGTGTGTCTGCCAATTCCACCACGCCCGCGCGTGTTGACTCTCTAAAAGCTACCAGAAATTCGAGGGTTTTGGCAACTGAGTATGTGCTATTTTTTTACTTTTATGACAATAAAAACGTCAGGTCCAAATATCTGCAGAAAATCTGAATGCATCTAAAATTTCTTTCCATCTGGCGGAATCACCGCCATCCCACCCTGGTTTTAAGTTTTTAGCTTCACGAACAATAATGTTTTCGATGCCATCAAATTTTTGTTCATGGGGCAGAAACAAAAGCGTGAAATGAGTATCACCACCACGAATTGCTGTTAATGCATCCCTAACTTCTTTCAGAGCATTCAAATCTGGTGGCGTCTCTCCATCTACTTCGTAATGAGAAATGATGTATAAAGTTTTCTGGTCTTTGGCCGTTATAAATTTTTCTTTTAAATGATTTAGCTTTGTTTTTATTTGAGGAAAAATTTCTTCAAGTTTGGCGGGTGTCAATTCCCCGTCTCGCGCGGCTGACCATAATTGTTGCCCTGCTGCTGAGTCAAACAAATGTCGCCAAATCATATTGTTCTTATGGTTCCAAAGCATAGATTTATGATCAACCACATGGGGTGAACCGTAGGCTTCATAGTGAATAGTAAAATCTTCTAATTCGAAAAAATCAGTTAATCCGGTGCGAAGCGCCGCTGCAAAGCTGTGATAATCACAAATCCGCATCCAATCAAACAGGTCAGCATGGCCAGGTTTTGTTTCTCTGGGGGGAAATTCAGGCGCAAAATATCCATTAATTTGGCTTTTTGTTAAGCAATTAGAACCAATACCAATCACACGTTCAAATACGGTGTCGCATTCATAGCTGGGGCTGCCCTCCTCGCTTGCAAAAAGGGAAAAACACGCGTTAAGAAACAATAATATAAATATTGAGCGCAGAACCATACAACCCCGCAAAAGTGGTACATACAATTACAATACGTCCAAAAAGTTAATAATTACTTTTCAATGTTCTAGATGTTGCTGATTGGATTGTATGGTCAAGCAAAAAATAATAAGGACGGTATAGAACCGGACTCTATGGTCAAGCCATAGAAAAACTAGGGGGTTGGGCAGACTCTCTTGCCAATTTCCCTACGACTTGATCGTAGGGTCCAGTGGATATCATCATTTTTAAATAAAAACAATTAAAATTAAACTAAAATAGTAATATTATAATTAGTCATTATTTAAATAATATTTAACTAAATTTTAATGCCCCCCCCTGTACCATAAAACTTGTTAATAACATTTTTTAGTACAGAGGAATACACATGAAAGGAATACATAAATTAACAGTAGCACTACTAACGGTAGTTGCTGTAACAACATGGAACACGACGTTTGCAACATCCATGACTATAGACGTTGAAGGTTCTGATAGTGCAAGCCACAGTGGAGCCATTTCCGTTGGAACTTTAAACAAAACCAATGCAGGTGCACTTGCCCTTAGCGGTACTAATGCAATTGGTGCTTTAGGTATTCATGGCGGTAAGGTTTCCGTAAGTTCAGCTAGCAATTTAAATGGTGCATCATCTGCGGTGACGTTTGCTGCATCTGGCACTGACCCTGTAACAGCTGCTGCCAACACGGCAACCTTAGAAATTGCAGGAACTATGAATACTGGTGCGTTTGCTTTTTCAACAGCGGGAACTGTTCAGGTTGATAGCACATATACGGCAACACTAAATGCCGTCCCTACAGGCACAGGGCTAGTGCACAAAACAGGATCTGGCGTTATGAAAGTGGCATCTGATTTGGGACCACAGACAGTTACTTGCACTTTCGATACGGCTGATGGTTACTATAAAAATGGTGCTACTGTTATCGCTTGGCCATCTAATTTCACAACCTTTTCTAACGATTTAGGAGGGTTTCTCCCTAGTTATTCTGGATGGAACACAACCGACACGAACGATCAGGGAGTATCTTATGGTGGTATTCGCCTCAATTACTTCGGAGGCACAAGCTATACTGGCAGTCCATTTTACTATTATACAGACGCTGCTATGAGTGCAGCTCATCCAACTACTGTGATTCCAACACCTATTGCAGGAATACATGTAGATGCTGGTACATTGTATGTACAAAGTGGTAAGGCACCAAATGCGCCTATTCAAATAGCAAGTGGAGCAGCACTTCAGCTTGCAGGAGTAGATGAATCAGCAGAAAGTCAAATTAGCAGTGCACTTACTGTACAATCAGGTGGCAGTATTGAAGTAGATGCTGATGTAAGCGTTGGTAGTGCACTATCAGTAACAACTACATACACCTTCGACACGGCAGATGGTTACTATAAAAATGGTGCGGCACGTATTGCTTGGCCTTCGAATTTAACAGGGTTTAACTCGGGACCAAACGATATAGCGTGGGCGCCATCGCATCCTTGGAACACTAGTTGGGCGTCGTGGTGGAGCACAAATGATACAACAAATCATAACCTTACATATGGCGGAGTAACCTTAGGATTTTTGAATATAACGGGTGATCCTCTTGCTGCAATCACTGGGAATTACGTATATTATTTCTCAGATGCTAATGGCCTGGCTGCTCACCCAACCACATCCGTATCAACTGGTATGGATGCCGCGCTATCTGGAACGGTACTTATGGAATCAGGTTCAGCAATCGTGTTAGGTGCAGGTTCAAACTGGGGGCGTAACATAACAGTTGGCACAGCTAGCTAAGCACTACTAAACCTACTGTGCGTGGTGTTTTACTGGAACCTAACTATCGTCATCCCTGCGAAAGGCTGAAAGGCCTGGATGCGGGGATCTTAGACCCCCGAACCACGTCGCTACAGCGCCTTGTCAGGGGTGACACTGGGTTTTTCTAAACTTGTACACAGTGGTGCTTAATATAATTCAAACTCTGGGCTTGCGCATGGTTTTGTGCAGGCCCATTTTTTAATTTTATATTCTGGATTTCATAGAATAAGTGTGGATTGCCGCGCTGCGCTCGCAAAGACGACACGAACCGTCATCGCGAAGCCTGAAAGGCTGTGGCGATCCATACTTGTGGATGACGAATCAATTAAGGTTTCAGAAAAAAGTCTTTCAAGTGCTTATAGGCAGCGCTCAATTGTTTACTGTCTACAGCTATAAATATTGTGTCATCGCCAGCAATAGTACCTGAAATACCAAAGGATTCATCAGCCACAAATTCTTCATCAATGACATACGCCACGCTATTTGCATGACCTGGTAACGTATTAATGACAATTAAGTTGGGGGCCAATTGAGTGATTCGGGTAATAGGTGCTGCCGAGCTTTGTTTCACAACCTGGTACACCCCATTAACCTTTGCGATATTTAATTTTTTCAAACGTCGGGAAAGCGTGGCCTGGGGCATATCCACTCCTTTGCTTTTAAGGGCTATTTGCAAATCAGACTGTTCAGCAAACGCAGCTGATTTTATGCATTTTAGAAGGACTTCGTCTTCGATGGGGCGACGGCTCATAATTTCTTATTTAAATCCACTTTTATGGAAGTATATTCATTTTTGTTTGACAGGGCAATTGTTTGGATATATATTCAATAAAGTGAATATAATATGAATATGATATGTGGAAGATATTTTTGTGGGCGCTTCTGATTGTGCATCAGCTTAATGCTGTCCCCAGTAAAATTACGGTTGGACTATCTGCTGACTACCCTCCGTTTGAATTCAAACAGGGCGAAGAAATTGTAGGGTTTGATGTAGACCTAGCAAAAGCAATTGGCAATGAGCTGGGTCTAGAAGTTGAAATAAAAGACATGTCATTTGCAATGCTTTTTGGCGCACTTAATGCGGGAGAAATTGATGCAATCATTTCCTCAGTCACCATAAACGAAGAAAATAGCAAAAATTATGATTTCTCTGCACCCTACTATTTTGATACTTTTGCTATTTTGCACACAGCTGAAAAACCAGTTAGCAAGGAAACCCTAAGCGGCAAATCAATTGCGTGTCAAATGGGAACGTCTGGCATGCAAACGTGGCTAAAATCCCAAACATCTGATGCTAAAATTGTACTTATGGATACCATGCCTCAAATGGCAGAAGCTCTAAAAGCAAAGCATATTGATGGCGCTTTAATGGACGCCACCCAGGCAAAGGAATTTGTTAAAAATTCCAAAAATCTTTCTTATACGATTGTTGGCAATGTCAGTAATGGTACAGGTGTGGTAATGAAAAAAGGCTCACCTCTTAAGATTCAAATAAATACTGCAATAGAAGTACTGAAGCAAAAAGGTATTTTAAAAAATTTAGAAAGCAAATGGGCTGAGGGCAACGCTGAAAAACAAACGCACACTGTTTTAAATGATTTTTTGTTTATAGCTAAAGGACTACCCACCACCCTAACCTATAGTCTTTTGGCTATTTTTCTAGGCGGTGTATTGGGTGTTTTATTTGCAATATCAAGGCACTTGAACCGTGGGGCAATCAACTGGGCAATTATTTCCCTTATTTCAGTAATTCGTGGCACGCCTGTTTTGTTACAGCTTAGCTTTGTGTATTTTTCAGCACCCACTTTAATAGGGGTTAAGTTAAGCGTGCTAACTGCCGGGGTATTAACGCTTGGCATAAATTCTGCCGCTTACATTGCTGAAATACTGCGATCTGGCTTGCAAAGTTTACCTAAGGGCCAATTCGACGCAGCCCAGGCTTTGGGAATATCGAAATGGCACATGTGGAAAGATATTATTTTGCCGCAGGTTTTGCGCAATGTTTTTCCGTCATTGATTAATGAAATTGTTACCTTAACCAAGGAAACCGCTTTAGTTTCAGTTTTAGGTGAAATGGATATCATGCGGAGGGCCCAGACGTTAGCGGCCGAAACATATAATTATTTTGAACCAATGTGTTTGGCGGGGGTGATTTATTACCTGCTTATTAAAACAATTGAATTTATAGGAAAGACATTAGAAAAAAGGTGGCACCATGCTTAACGTTACCCATGCTACAAAAGCGTATGGAAACCATACAATTCTTAATCAGGTTAGTTTTTCCTTAAATCCTGGACAAATTGTGGCACTAGCTGGCCCTTCTGGAAGTGGGAAATCAACGCTTTTAAGGTGTATTCAAAACCTTGAGAGGTTAGATGAAGGCACGATTGCCCATAAGGGCACTACAGGGTTTGTTTTTCAAGACTTTCAGTTGTTCCCGCATTTAACTGTTCTTGAGAACGTGACTTATGCCTTAAGGGTTACAAAAAAACAAACGGCAAATAATGCTTTAGAAAAAGCGAAAGCTACCCTTAAGTTGCTGGGGTTAAAAACTGCTTACTATAAAATGCCCCATCAACTTTCAGGTGGGCAAAGACAACGTGCGGCCATTGCCAGAGCCCTTGTACTTGAGCCTGATTTGCTTTTGTGTGATGAGCCAACATCAGGGCTTGATGGGCTTAGCGGCAAAAATGTTGCCGAGCTGTTTTTAACGTTGAAAAATCAAGGAGTGACCATGCTTATTGCCAGCCACGACCTAGACTTTGTAAGTGCAGTTGCCGATAGAATTATTGTGTTAAATGAAGCAGCAGTGCTTAAGGATTTTATGATTGATGCAAAAATCCAAGGGCAATTATGCTGGGACACACTTCTTACATGAAAACGGATGACTAAAGTAGAACATGGCAATTGCTAAGTACGCGTACCTGGCCTCTGCTGCCCCTGCTATAAAGAACAAAGACAGAACCAGCGTAACACCCATAATGTTTTGGAAAAATAAACTAACGTATTTAGGGTGTTCATTAAAGTGCCTGAAGCCTTTATATACATATATAAGTTGTATGAAAAAATACATCATATACGCCATGAACCAAGAAGCGACCGTGAATATTCCCGACTTGTTCACCAAATTTAATACAGTAATGATGTTTGAAGTGGTTTCCCCCTTAATGCTAGAAGGGGGTTTTAATAATGATACTGTTAGTTGCTGATAAAAAATCCCCCAGCGATGCTTGATGTAAGCAACTGGGTGGGCAATTATTGCCGACATCCAAGCTTTGTGAAGTATGTGTTCTTGATCAGGTGAAGCAGCAGTTGTAAGAGGGCTATCATTTGCAAAGGTTAAATCATCAACACGATTAGGGTTGTATAGTTGTTTTATTTTTTCAAAATCATACAGCTTGTTTTGCTTAATATAGTCAGGGAATACAGGGTCATTAAGATTAATTGAAATTCCAGCTAGGTCATATAGCTTAGCATGGATGCCTCGGTTTGATGGCGTAGACATAGTTTTGTTAAAAGCTGTTACGCCTGCTATGAAAATGCCGCACAAAAGCAAACCAATACCTATCCATTTTTTTGAACGGTCTGGCCAATAAAATTTTGCAAACCACAAACAAAGCCAGGGCAAAGCGATTGCGGCTTGATAAGTAGCGCACGTGCCGTAAAAAGCAATAGCAAACCATGCCAGCAAGGAAAATAACCCAGGACGAAGATCCCGCATACTATAAAAATGAAGCCATCCAGCACAAAAAAGGTACGCGTTTACAAATGATATATCTTTAAGAACAAGCAATTGGTAAGCAAAAACTGGGGGCAATATGGCTATGAAATACACCCACTTTGCTTTTTGAGGTTGGGCACAAGCAAACAATGATACCGCCCCCCAATACAAAGAAAGATGGAATAAAAACATTGGACCAGAGCCACTGTATATTTTATCAAACAGCCCCCAAAGCACTCCCATTACGGGTGGATGCCAGTCTGAAGATATTCCGGCAATACCCTGCTGCATTTGCACCATGCTGTCGGGGCGCATTAATCCTGGCCAAAACAAAAGCGCACAAACGCAAAAAGCAAAAAAAGGAAATAGTCGTTTTATTAAAGGCGATAGCTGCACTGTAATGCACTTATGAATTTTTCATATTGTAGGTTATGTAAAAGCGTACAGAAAGTCAAAATATCATGAAAAATCCATGATATTTGATGCCTTTCTATGAAAATAGATAATCTTATTTAACCTGCGAGCAAGCATCACTAAGCGTTGGTACAGATGTTGCACAACTCAAATCAATATATTTTAAACAAATCAATAGGAGCACCATATGTCAATGGTAATTAATACGAACGCATCAGCTTTGAATGCGATACAAAATTTAGAAAAAAATAAAGCGG
>JBAXJB010000034.1:0-14731 GCA_037138055.1 Alphaproteobacteria bacterium
AATAAATGGAACTTTTAATTGTCGTTAGGAGAAATTCTAATTGACGTTAGTCACCTAAGGTAGGTACAGTGTCTTTAGAAGGAAGTTTTTGCATTTTTGCCCCCGTTATAAAACTAGTTAATTTCAGTTATATGGCTGAGCCAAAGTCGTGATATTTTTTCCAACAAGCTATTTTGTTTGCTACGGTTTTGCAGTGTATCAAATGGCATTTCTTGAATGCTAATTTCCTGATTTTTACAACAAAACTTAGAGCCATTTTCACTAACGATAAGGCACTGACCACATATACCCTGCATCATACACTGCATTGGAATATTGATATTCGCAATTGTTTTAAGTGCTGGATTCAATGAATTTTTAAGCTGAACGAGTTCCTTGGCAATTGCTTCTTGCATAAGCGTTGAGCCCATAACAAACAGCCAATCAATAGACGGCAATATATTTTCATTTTTTAAATAGTGTAACCCATCTATAGCATTGCCTTGCTGTTCACCAGACACTGCTTCTGCGTAATACCACAACATTTTAGGTGCAGCATTTTCAATGTCTTCTACATGCGTTCTATCAGCACTTGAACGGTACCCCGCCACCCAATGCACAGTGTTACCCTTTTCTTTTAAAGCTTCGGCCAAGTGAATGAGGGCTAGATTAAAATGACCTCCTCCAACAAGCAAAATGTTTTTGTTGATAGGCAATTCAGTGGGCGTTCCCGTAGGGCCCATTAGGCTGATTAGCTCACCAGGTTTTAGATATTGCACTAATAATGATGAACACCCTATTTCAACTATTACAAATGTAATGATTCCGCTTACTTTATCAACCTTAACCGGAGTAAGTGCCAAAGCCTCCATAGCCAAGCGAGTGCCATTCACAATAGGTGCAAGGGATTCAAAATTTTGAAGGCGATAAAATTGGCCTGGCTGAAATGCTGCAGCTGCAAGAGGCGCCATGATTTCAATTTGAACAAGGTTTTTAGCAAGTCTAGAAACAGCCATTATTTTTGCAGTCAGTAACCCTGACAACTCAACCTTAGGCAAAGGAGGCTTGGATTTTAAGTCATGGCTAATCGATTTATAACCATTTTTGGCACTAGCAATAGCTTTGACCACACTACCCGCGTAAGCAGGATTTGCATCACCAAAGCTGGCATGGGTTTCGCTTAAGGGTTCATGATGAGTGCCAACCGCCATAATAATAGATCGTGCGGGCAAAAATTCTTCAGTATCCCTACGCTTTGCCCATAAACCTTTAACCTGCCCTGCATCATCTTTTTCAATGCGCAGTGGCACCAAGTTAGGCTCAAAAATAATTCCTTCTTCTAAGGCTTTTTCAATTTCTTCATGATTCAATGCATAACTTGGCGCATTAGTTATGTCTGCCCTATAAATAATCCGCACGCTTGCAGTTTCAAAGCTCAACAACTGCTCTGCATCAATATGGTCTTGAGGTGTCCACCATTTTTTAAGCTCTGTCTCTCCATAAATTTTTAACAACTGATTGTAGCGCTGCTTAAATTTTTTCGCTTGAACCGTGTAATACGCTTTGGCTTCTGTGGCTGTATCAATTGCGGTTAAACCGCCGCCAATTACCAAAATAGGCCCTAGAATCTGCAGGTTAGCTAAGGAATCTTTTTTTGCGGCTCCTGTTAACTGCAATGCCATTAGAAAATCACTAGCTAAACGTACTCCAGGTGTTAGAGCACCTGGAATATTTGGTAGCTTAGGAGCCCCTGCCCCTGTGCACAAAGCAACAGCATCAAACCCTAATGCTTTATAATTACTTTCATTTATTTGGCCACCATAACGGGTTGATCCAAAAAATTTAATGTTATGCCTGCGTTCTAATAGCAATCTTAATATCTTCAAATAATTTTTATTCCAACGCACCGTAATGCCGTACTCAGCAACGCCGCCAAACCCACTTAAAATACGCTCATCAAGTTTTTCAAAAAGAATATTACTATCTTTAATTAGAGTTTTTTCCCAAAGTGGAACCGGCAATGGTTCAAGTTTTGCCCCATCAATGCCAACGACCTTATGGCCATCCCGCTCTAAGTAATGAGCCAAGCTAAAACCTGCAGGCCCAAGCCCCACAACAAGAACTTGATGACCAGTTTCAGCAGCAGGCAATGGTTGCTCAAAATTCAAAGGATTCCACCGAGTGAGCAAACTATAAATTTCAAACCCATAAGGCAAACTGAGCACTGCATTTAAAATATTGGTTTCAACTCCTGGCGTATTCACCGGGGTTTGTTTTTGAAAAATGCATGACTTCATACAATCATTACAAATACGGTGACCTGTAGCTGCCACCATTGGATTATCGATCATAATCACTGCAAGCGCTGCAATGTTTAATTCATTACGCTTTAGCGCATGCATTTGAGAAATTTTTAGGTCCAGTGGGCAGCCAGGTTTCTGAGGATTTTGAGCCAACCCAGTACGGCAACTATCCTTGCCTTGGTTGTGGCACAAAATACAGTAATGCGCTTCGGTAGCTGATTGAGGATTTGAAAAACCAGTATCAGTTAAACCAAACCCTTCGCGGAACCTAGGCGTAGCTGTCACATATGAGTCATCTACTTTTTTAACATTACGCAAAGCAAAATTAGGGTCAATTTTTTCAGAAACATGAAACAACGAATCATCTTTATGCTTTTGCTTTCCCTGAGGTGTAAGCACAGCCCACGCAGCATATTTTGATAAATCATCTAAGTTGGGTTTTGAATGTTCAAGCGCATCACACGCAGCTTTAGCAAACGTCACCGCATTATCAAATGTGTAAAGATACTGCCAATCATCTTGTGGGTTAGGAAATGCCTTCAAAGCATGACGCTGAATAAATTGTCGTTTGGCGTATGCAATAAGACCATGATCTGATACATGTTTGTATACAGCACGCAAAGCATGCTCCAACCCGAACTGCTGACTCAAAAATTCTTCTAAATACTCGGCCGTTTCCACCAAAGAAAAATTGAAATTAGAATCTCTTGCTTTTACAAATTGTAAAAAGCATTCATGTAATTCATTTAACCCAGCTTGGGAATATAATTTTTCGTAATCTAATTTCATAAAAAAAGGGGTGCTTTAGGCACCCCCTCATACTAGCTTAATAATAGTTTTTTAACAGCTATTGATTATGCTTGTTCTAGTTTTTTCTTAGCAGTTGCCGCAGTTACTTTCACTGAAAGTGCTTTCACAGCATACAACCAAGCTACTGCAACTATAGCAAACACAGCAAAAGCAATTGGAGCAATTGAAACAACGTCTTTAGTTGCAAAAGCAATTAATAACATGTTTTGCACAAAAGCACCGCCAGCTTTACCAGCACGACCACCAATAACGTCAACAGCGGCCTTACCTTTTGTCTTTAGCTCATCATCCAATGGAATATAAGCCATTTCCTTTGTGGGATCGAACAAAATGTACTTAATAGCTTTTGATATTACAACGATGCCTAAACCAATAAACATTGCAGCAGCAATCGCATGGGTATTAAAGAACTGCAAAAATGGCTCCATCATACCTTCAGCTAGAATGAAGCAGAAGAATGCTCCACCACCAACCAAAATTACCAATGGAGTAATCATCGCAGCTTTTGCCCAACTTACTTTTCTCAAAATATTTGAACCAACAAACAGTCCAAATAGAATTGTGAAAATACCAGTAGAAGTTGATAAGATTCCCATATAATAGTTGAAAAGTCCTTTATCGCCTGAACAGAATAAACCTAATTGGTTTTTCCACTGAACTTCAACCAGGTTAATAGTTACGCCATAAGCCATAATCAAAAGAGCAATCAAACCAAGTTCAGGAGACTGAACAATAATTTTGAAGCTTTCCATAAGTCCTGGCTTTTCTTTTTTCTTTTTCTTTGGAGCGCCTTCTTCTTCTGGATTGAAATACAATTTGTTAGTTAACACTTCTTTGTGCATCCAACGGTATGTATACATAGCAACCAAACCCATAATTACAACTGCTGACATAAGAAGATATAGCGTTATTTGCCAAGGATCCACACCTTCTGGAACCATGTGCTTAATATGCTCAGAACAGTACATAACTGTCGGACCTGAAACAACTAACGCAGCATTTCCAATAACAGCAAATAAACCATAGAAACGCTTTGATTCACGCAAACGTACAACATGGTTAGCAAACTGCCAGAACATCAATGCAATCATTGCACTTCCCCAAATTTCGGAAAGAACATAGAACAAAGAAAATGCCCAATATGCGTACAAATCAATGAATCCACTTAAATTAGGATAAGCAGCATGTAACGCTTGAATTGATTCAACTGAAGGATGAAGCATATGAAGATTTGGGTAAATCACGAATCCAAAAATACCAAAAAATATTATGAATGGCGCAACTACTGCGTAGAATACATTTTCACGTGACATAGCGTTTGTCAGCTTTGCGTACAAAACAACGAACAATATCGCTGCCGGGGTAACGCAGTATAGCTTCAAAAACGTAATAGCTCCCGCACCTGCTGAGTTAACCACCAAAGAATCCTTCGTGTCACGAAGAATCGTGTAGTTAAACAATAGACAGAACATAATAATGCCTAGGGGGATAAACTTTTTTAGCTCATGTGCGTGAATTGGCCAAAGTCGAGCACGTAAGCCCGTAAACTCTGGCGTAGAATTGTCTGATTTACTCATTATCCTCTTTACCTTAATGTTGTTACAAACAGCAGTCACCCTGAGAAGCATCAAGCGTTCCAGGGATATACCATTATCATTTTAAGCGAAAAACACTCAAAATAGTTTTTAGTTACGTATGAGAGTACTAAATTTTTTCACTTTAGTCAATATTTCGCTTTATTCAAAAGGTATCGATGTGATGGAGAAACTCTATCTATAGCTACCTCAAAAATATTATTGGAAGTCATGAATCCTCTTGATGTACGATTGTATCATGCTTAAAAAACTTATATACAAAAGCCATTATCGCGGTACAAAAGAAGGAGATTTTATTTTATCTTCCTTTGCCAAAAACATGCTGCAACAATGTTCAGACAACGAAATCAAAATGTATGAAGCATTACTTGAATACACAGATGTTGAAATTCATGAATGGACTGTTTCGTCACAAAACGCACCATCACATTTACAACCAATCATTTTAAAAATTGCTGAATTTCATGGCCTAGGGTAATCATTCCTTTGTAAAATAATCAATATAGGAAAAAATTCTAAATTATTTATTTTTTGTGGTAGAGTTCGATAAAGGTAAAAATCAGACTCGTTGTGATAGCCAAGTTAACAGGTATTTTAGACCGTATTTACGAAGATGCCGTGCTTATTGACGTAATGGGCGTAGCGTACAGAGTCTTGGTTTCAAAAAGAACCTTGCATCAATTACCTGAATTAAATGCTCCCTTAGTTCTATGGACAGAAACTGTAATGCGCAATGAACAACCGCATCTATGTGGATTTCTTGATGAACAAGAGGTTGATTGGTTTCGCATTCTCACACAAGTTCAAGGAGTTGGCGCAAAAGTAGCATTGTCTATTTTATCAAGCTTAACAGCCACAGAAATTGGTGACGCTATCATCAACCAAAAAAGTAATATTCTTTCCAGAGCTGATGGAGTTGGGCCAAAACTCGCAAGCCGCATTGTTTTAGAACTTAAAGGCAAAAAAGATTTACCAATTATATTTGGCATATCCGTCAAAGACGTTAGCGCAAGCATTCCATCATCACGTGAAATTGATGATGCCGTCTCAGCGCTAATGAATTTGGGATACAATAGAAACGATGCAGAAACTGCTGTTTCAAAAGCCGCTCAAAAAATGGCTCCTCCGATTATGCTTGAAACATTGGTAAGACTATCCCTACAAGAATTCCAGGCACGTTATGGCTGAACGTTTAGTTGATGCAGCATTATCATTTGAAGATGATTGGGAGGCCACCATCCGGCCAACAATTCTTAACGATTTTATTGGCCAACAAGCATTACGCGAAAACCTGCTTGTTTATATAAATGCGGCAAAACAACGTGAAGAAGCTCTTGATCATGTTTTATTACACGGCCCTCCTGGGCTTGGCAAAACCACACTTGCACAAATAATCGCGCGTGAAATGGGAGTTGGATTTAAAACAACCTCAGGGCCAGTAATTTCAAAAGCCGGAGACTTGGCAGCAATTCTTACGAATTTACAACCCAATGATGTGTTGTTTATTGATGAAATTCATCGATTGAATCCCGCTGTTGAAGAAGTGCTTTATTCTGCAATTGAAGATTTTAAGCTTGATGTCATGATAGGCGAAGGACCTGCAGCAAGGTCTATCCGTTTAGACCTTCCAAAATTTACTTTAATAGGCGCTACTACGCGATCAGGGTTATTAACTCAACCACTTAGAGAACGATTTGGCATTCCATTGCGTTTACAATTTTATGACCACAGTGAGCTTGCACAAATTATTCAAAGAGCTGCCAAAATTTTAAACGTTAGCATTGACGCTGATGCCGCTTTGGAAATTTCATCGCGCTGCCGAGGAACACCTAGAATTTCAGGTCGTCTTTTAAGGCGCATACGTGATTTTGCAATGATCTATGCAAATAATCACATCAACAAACAAACAGCAAATCAAACATTAACACGATTAGAAGTTGACCAAAAAGGCCTTGATCAACAAGACTTACGTTATTTACAAGCAATGGCCAGACACTACAACGGTGGTCCAGTTGGCGTTGAAACCTTAGCAGCCTACCTTGCTGAACAAACAGACACTATTGAAGAGGTTGTTGAGCCTTATTTAATTCAGCTTGGACTTATACAACGCACTAGTCGCGGAAGGGTTTTAACCCCCACTGGCTATGAGCACCTTGGCCTTCCTTGCTCATGAAGTCGGCTACTTCATTTAATCAGCCACAAATCACCATTGAAGGAATGAGCTTAAATTTAGGCATCGCCCATGGCCATGCTTATATGTACGACCCAGAATATGCTGAAGATTTTCATTTATCTGTTGAGCAAAAAGTGAAAATTTTCCTTCAGGCTGTGCATAGAGCCGTTGAATTATGTGAAAACAATATAGAAAATGACAGATCAAAAAACAAAGAATTAATATTCGTTCAAAAAACTTTATTGCAAGATTCATCTTGGCAACAACGAGTCATTAATAAAATTGATGACAAAGTTATTATCACTCATGCACTTGATAAAGTTTTAGAAGATATAGACATTGCTTTTGGTGGAGATAGCTTTTGGCATGCGCGTTTTCAAGAAGTAAGAGGAATAACTCAACTTGTTCGCCAATGCTTAGAAGGCAAAGATGTTTATTTTGACAACACTAAACCTATTGTTTTGTGCGCCAAAACCATCTCTCCTGTTGAAATGATGCAATTTGACCATGCAAATTTGGTCGCAATGATTGTGGAAGATAATAGCTTTTTATCTCATGGAATGATTATTGCCAGATCAAGAGGAATTCCGGTTGTAGGCGGCGTAATTGAATTAAAAAAATTTATTAATAACCAAGACGAATTATTAGTTGATGGCGATTTAGGACGTATATATGTGCGCCCTCTTAGCACCGTAATCGCAAATTATGACACCTCTAAAAAACCACAGTTTAGCAAACCTTCTGACTCAACAAACAACGGGGCTGTTATTTCACGAGACGGAACACCTGTGCATTTGTTTATCAATGCAAATTTGAGTGAGGATTTAGAATGTCTGGAACGCTCTACAATTAAGGGAGTTGGTCTGTACAGGACAGAAATCCCATTTATGATGAGTGAACGTTGGCCTGATGTAGAAACGCAAACCAGGTTATATTTGCAAGTCATGAATAAGGCTAAAGAAAAATCTGTTGTTTTTCGAGCACTTGATGTTGGTGGAGACAAAACATTTCAATCACTCCATAAAAGCTTTAAAAATCCTCAAAAAGGCTGGAGAAACTCAAGATTCACAATGCAAAGACCATCGCTCATTCGATTGCAGCTACGTGCAATGATTAGGGCTCGTGCAAGCTGTGATTACCCAGATTTACCCCTTCATATAATGTTTCCCATGATTAGTGAAGCACAGGAAATGCGCTTCGTAAGAACGCTCATACAAAAAGAGCTAGATCGTGAGAAAAATTTAGGCCACAAAATCCCACAAACTATTCGTATTGGCGCAATGATCGAAGTGCCATCAGTAGTATTCCAGCTCAATCAATTTTTAGATCTAGTCGACTTTATATCTATTGGAAGCAATGACTTGTTTCAATTTTTCTTTGCCATTGATCGTGCCGATGCAGTTATGAGCAAACGCTATGATCTTCTTTCAAAAGCCTTTATGCAAATGCTTAAAACCATCATAGACAGCGCAAAAGCAAAAAATGTTAGTGTGAGCTTGTGCGGTGAAATGGCAAGTCGCCCTATTGAAGCTATGGCCTTGCTAGGAATAGGACTGCGCCATTTTTCAATTAACCCCAATTCCGTAGAAGCCATTGAAAATATGGTTCAAAGCCTTGATATCTGGTCTGTTCAAGACTGCATGACCGATTGTTTAAGTGACAATCCTTTTGCCTATAAAGCAGCACATCTAAGCATTAGGGAGCGGGTGATGGAGCTGGCACAGATTCAACAGACTCAACTTTCTTAGTGCTAAACCTGTTCTCTCTAGAATCTTCATGAGTAATAGCAATACGTGCCGTTGCCATAATTTTATTTAGCAATCGACCTGCCTGTCTTGCAAATTCGCGCTGCTCTAGACCTTCTTTAATTTCTGCTTTTGTAGGTACCAAATCTTTTTCTGGATTCTCAACAGAACAAACCATATATAGACTTATGTCCCTTTCATTTTGAAGAGGTCCTGCCACCTGGTTTACTCCAACCTTATCTAAAACAACTTGCAATGGCTCTGGGAAATTCGCCATTGGTTGCTTTTCTACTACCTCTGTATGCCCATTTGCGTCATTTCCTACGCGCTGAAAATCTTTACAATTTTTTGCAGCTTTCAAATGAGTCACAATTGCTTCTAGAACCATCACATTTTCTTCATTCATGTCTTCTGGAAGCTGAATGCCTACTTTAGCCACTGAAATTTTCCGGCTACGATATGAACCTTGCCCCGCTAGCTTCTTATCAAGCAGCTTTACAATTTTATATGCATTTTGGGTTTCAACAGGCCTTGTTACATCGCCCACTTTTAAATTTTGAATAATTTTAGCGACTTCGTCGTCTATTTGACGCACGGCTCTCCATCCTACATAGCCACTTTGAGCACCAAATTGCTGCGCAACCAAGCGGAAATTTGTCATGGGCTGATTTACTTGTGCATATAAACGATCTGCATCTTGTTTGCTTTTTGCGCGATTCTTTTCATCTATTGGCAAAACAATCTCAACCAATTCGTATTGATCTGTCTCGAGTGTGCGCTTAACCTTTTCAAGCTCTTTTTCAACATCACTATCGGTTACACGCACCTGATTCCCAAATAAAGCACGAATAAACCTAGCCCAGCTGAGCTGAGCAGACATTCTACTTCTAAGCGTATCAATTTTTATCCCCATTGATTTAAATCGCTCTTTCATTTGCTCTATGGTCATGCCATTTTCTTGCGCAACATTTTCTAACGATTTACTTATTTCTTTTTCTGAAATTTTAATCTCAGCTTCTTTAGCTGAAGATTCTTGCAATTTTTCAACAATCAAATTTTGCAATACTTGATGTCTCATTGCATCTTTTGATTCTTTGGTGTTTGGCATGTTAAGCGTAGCAATTGCAAAATCTAAGCGTAACTCAAGCTCACGCTCTGTAATCGCATGTTGGTTTACAACTGCGGCAATTAGAGCCTGATCAGATTTTACATTCGAATATGCAGGACAAAACGAAAAATTCAAAAAGAATACTATAAGGATAAATGCAAACATGCCTAGAAAAAGCCAAAAATTAATTGTACATATAGATATATGTTTATCACGTCGTCATACATTTTAAAACGTCTTTGCGCATCAATTGGTGTTTTAGCTACAATTTTGGTTGTATTGCTATGGTTGACGCAGTCTTTAAAATTTATTGAAGTCATTGTTAACCACAATGTTTCTTTGCAGGGCTACTTCTCATTAATCGTATATTTATTACCAGATATGTTTGTGAAGGTGGCGCCAGTGTGCACTTTGATTGGTGCTCTGCTCGCATATGGAAAATTAACGCTCGATAATGAATTGCAGGTAATGCAAGCTTTAGGGAAAAGCCCATGGCAAATTCTTCACCCAGGCATGGTCTTAGCAGGATTTTTAACACTGTCCTTACTTTTTCTAAACATTTTCACCATTCCAAATGCTTATCGAGCATTTCGCGCTCAAGAATTTCAGCTTCGCAATCAATTTTCTTCATCAATTGTGCGCGATGGATCTTTTAATGTCATAAAAAGCCTAACCATTTTCGTAGAAAAACGCCGATCAGCAAAAGAATTTGAGGGTGTTTTTATTCATGACACCGGCGAACATTCAGAAAAAAAAGCAAAAAAACCTTATACAATATTTGCTAAAGAAGGAATTTTAAAAAAAATAAACAACCAGTATGTTCTAGTTTTGCACAATGGCACCAGACAAGAAAAAGATAACAACGATACCGTACAATCATTTGAATTTGACGAATTAGTCTATAATTTTGATTCATTCACCACAATCGTGAACACACGCAATTTAAAACCCTATGAAAAAGACATTCGCGAGCTTTTTCAGGTGAACAATGAAAATTCCGAAAATTCAAAATTGCAAATGCGCATGGCTGCAGAAGGACATCAGCGAATATTACTGCCCTTTTTATGTTTGATAAACATGCTTATGGTAGCGCTAACAATGGTAGTTAACCGCCCTTCAAGACGTTTACGTCGCAAACGCATTATCTATTTAATTCTCGCTGGGGTAATTTTTCAGTGGCTAATATTGAACCTGTTGCAACTACAACTTCGCTTCCATTTTTCAGCATTCATTGCCTATTGCTTAGTCATTACATCTTTAATACTGGCTTTCATTGCGCTCAGATATGGCAAATTTCATCACACCTTACAGAGGCTATTTGAACGATGTGGTATTTAATTTCAACCGTAAATAGGTACGTTAGCAAAACTTTTTTATTTTGGTTTGGGCTTATCTTTTTGACTGTGGCCTTGATTATTAGCCTTTTTGAAATGATAGATTTAACAAAGCGTACAATGCAGCACGATGTGCCATTTTCAATTTTATTTCAAATAGCTTTTTTAAAACTACCAAAACTACTTGATCAACTTCTGCCATCGATTACTTTTTTTGCCGCTCTTGCTTGCTTCTTACGCCTTGCGCAATCACAAAATTTCGTTGTGATGTTCAGTTTTGGCGTATCACGCTTACAATTTTTAAGTGGCATATCATTGGTTGTTGTTGCCTTAGGAGTGTTAAACATTGTAGCCCTAGACCCTGTTCGAGCAGCACTTTTTGGCCGAATGGTTATTTTAGAAGAAAAAATCTTTCAGAAAAAACCCTATAGCGTTTCCTTTACAGATACAGGGCTGTGGCTTCGTGAGAACTTTTCAGATTCTCAAAATATTATCCATGCAAAAAGCTTCAACGTTATGCAAAAACAATTCAAAAAATTAATGATTTTTGAATTTAGTAAAAAAGGAGATTTTATACGTCGTGTTGACGCTGAAGTTGCCGAATTAGAAAACGAACAATGGCATATGCACAACGTCAATATTGTTTCAAACCACCGTCAAGAAAACGCTCAAACACACGTTGAGCCTACAACCATCACCATGGAACAAATTCAACAATCAACTGCCCCACCTGAAACTATTTCTTTTTTTCAAACACCGGCATTTATTGAAATGCTAGAAGAAGCAGGACTCAATGCCAGCTCTTACTCCATGTTATGGCACCAACAAATCTCTAAAATTGGCATGATGATCGCCTTCATATTCTTAGCTGCAAGTTTTTGTTTGGTTTCTACCAGAAACAAATCTTTCAGCATGATTATTGGCGCCAGTATTATATTTTCTTTTTTGATGCATTTTTTCGAGCACATTATTCATGCGTATGGGATTGCCCATAAAATTCCAATCATTGCCGCCGCATGGATTCCGCCAATAGTCACCTTTGTAAGCGCATACTGGCTAACCACGTTATTAGACGATCGCTAGTTATGCCTTCTTAAGGCCTAATGTGTAGTAATTACGTCGTTCTTGAGATGATGGAATTCTTAAAATCTTACGATATTTAGATATAGTTCGCCTTGCCACAAGCATTCCCTTTTCACCCAATTTTGAAACCAATTGTTCATCAGATAAAGGAGCTGTTTGTGATTCTTTACTCACCAGATCTGCAATGGCATTTTGAACTGATTTTGCTGAAACGTCGTCTTGCCCTTCAGAAATTGAAGTTATTGACTGACTAAAGAAAAACTTTAATTCAAAGGTGCCACGCGGTGTACTAATGTATTTTGCCGTTGTAATACGACTAACCGTACTTTCATGCATATCAAGCTGATCGGCAATTGTTTTTAAGGTCAATGATTTCAACCCATGCATGCCTTTTGAAAAAAATTCCTGCTGATGCTCCACAATAGCACTAGCTACGCGTTTCAAAGTCACCAACCGTTGGTTCAGCGCCTGCATCAACCAGTTTGCATGAGCGTATTTTGCTTGTAAAAATTGCTTTTCATCTGGTTTTTTTAATTTGCCACGCAGTTCGTTATAATAGGGGCTATTCAAAAGAATTTGCGGAAGTGTGTTCATATTTAATTCAAAAACAAACACATCATCTGCATTTTTATGAATAAAGCCATCTGGAATAACATTATCATCGTAAGTATTCATTAAAAATCCTGATGAAGGACGCGGATTTAATTCCCGCAACTCTGACAAACACTTCTGCAATTCTTCAATGCTTAACTTACATTTTCTTGCCAACACACTAGGGCTACCCTGCAACAAGCCGTCTATATTTTGCAGCAAAAGGTCCATTTTTGGCGTTAAAGCATTTTTTTCTTGAAGCTGAACCCTTAAGCATTCTTCAACATTTCTTGAGAAAATCCCAATGGGGTCAAACTTTTGCATGACAGCAATCATTTTTTCAACAAGTTCAAGTTCTGCCCCAAATTGTTCAGCTATTTCTGCCGCATCAACTTCAAGGTATCCGTAAGAATTCAAGCAATTAATCAAAACCAAACCCGTTAAATATTCATTGTTATTCGTTGCCACTAATGATAATTGCAACTGCAAATAGTCTTGAAGGGTTTGTTCACAGCGCAGCCGTGGGTTTTGAGTGTTCCCTTCTTGCATAGGGTCGCGTTCTTCAAATTGCAGGCTGTCATTTGGACGTTCATCATCACAATCAAGCGAATACTCTTGTGGTTCTTCCTGTGAAGTTGGCAGTGATTCATCACCCGTTTCAAGTGTTAATAAAGGATTTTCCGCTACTTGTTCATTTACATAAACACTTAGTTCGGTTACCGACAGTTGCAACAAGCGAATAGCTTGCTGCAGTCTGGGGGTCATGGCTAGGGTCGTTGAAACCCTTGCTTCTATGCTTTGTCCTATTTTCATAAGTCCTATAGTACATAGTAAACCTTACCAATAAGTAAACGCCCAACTTAAAAATGGCTGCGTGGTTTATGGTGCAATCACCGTGCATATACAGATTAATCTTTTTATTGATTACACAAGTATCCAGAAATTACTCACTGGACCCTACGATCAAGTCGTAGGGAAACTACTGTAGGGGCATCTTCTTGAGTCTTCTTATGGCTTGACTGTGATCCATCCACTCCTTAGTTTTCCTATGGCTTGGACCTTGGATCCAGTCCTACAAGTTCCTGAAATTACTCACTGGACCCTACGATCAAGTCGTAGGGAAACTACTGTGGGGGCATCTTCTTGAGTCTTCTTATGGCTTGACTGTGATCCATCCACTCCCTAATGTTCCTATGGCTTGACCATAGGATCCAGTTCTATAGCATCCGGATTATTTTGTGATCTCTTCATACAAATCAACCCAGTTGGGATTTTCTTTTTCAATAAGAGACACTTTCCAGGCGCGCCTCCATGTTTTCAAGCGACGTTCTCGCTGAACCATTACACCTGCATCTTGGCATATTTCATAATACACCAATTTGTCTACAGCATATTTTGACGTATAGCCCTTTGCAAATTTCTGTTTGTGTTCATAAATTCTTTTGATTAGATTGCCTGTTCTTCCAATATAGAGCGTTCCGTTTGGCTGGCTAGCAAGAATGTAAACGTAATATTGCATGTATTCATCTTGGACCCAAGGCCCAAGCCTCGGGAAACTACGGGTGATTATACAAAGTGTAAAAAACGCCACATTTGAAAGCAATGAATAAAAATAGAATGCGGAAATTACGCACTGGACCCTATGGTCAAGCCATAGGGAAACTGCTGTTTAAGCATCTTCTTGAGTCTTCTTATGGCTCTCGCCAAGGTATGGCCGTTTGGCATAACTAAACGCAGAAATCCACAATAAAGAATACATAAAGAGTAAATAAAAAAATAAATACAGTAATAATCCGTAATAATTTCATTTATATATTTACTTTATATTAATAAAATATTTATCAAAAATTAATATATACTGTTTATATTTAACTATAGTTGGTGTCAATACTAACTATTAATTTGTATAAATCTTATTTTTAAAAGGAATAATATTATGAAAACTATTCAAAAATTGACATTGGGTCTACTTACGGTTGTAGCTTCATCAACAGCTTTTTCAGCTACTAA
>JBAXJB010000035.1:0-14434 GCA_037138055.1 Alphaproteobacteria bacterium
TAGTGGAACTTTTAATTGTCGTTTCAGGTATTTCTAATTGTCGCTGATCAACTGCATTTGCAGGCAAAATAGCCTTGATGCTTTTAGTAAGCTGATCTGCATTCCTTTCATCTAATTTCTCCGTATAAAAAGAAGAAGCAGCTAAAGAAAGAAATGAGCTAAAAACCCAAAGAAGACAATATTTTTTCATGAATAACCTCAATATTTGCTATATATATTTTGTGTATTAGGTATATAGCATTAAATAGATAATATTTCAATAATAAAAAATTAAAGAATTACAAATAGTTCTTTGCTATGCTGTTTAAGCCATTTTTGTAAGTTTTTATAATCGGGGCAAAGCTGCTCAACGTGGGCCCAGAATTTTTTGCTATGGTTCATTTCCTTTAAATGGGAAACTTCATGGGCGCATATGAGTGCCGGCGCTATATAGTTCCAGAACTACTGCTTGAACTACTATTTACTGTATCTTCAAATAATCCCAAATTATCATGCAAAACTGAAAGACTAAACTCTGCTAATTTTTCTGCAGATGCTGCTGGGACAGTATTTCCTTCAAAGAATCTGCGTACTATATTTTGGCGCAGCAGACTTTCTTTATTACCGCAAGAAGATTGTAGAATACCCGCATGACCTTCTGGTGCTGTAAGGAAAGCGAGCGGTTGATTAGCTTCTTTTAGAAGATTAGCCCACTTTTGAATACTTTCAATGGGACAACGCACATCTCCTAAACCATGAAAAATAAGTAATGGCGCTTGAAGTTTAGTTATGCTTGCAACGTCAACAGGATTATCAGCAAATGTTGATAAACCTGAGCATCCTCTTTTTAAAATTTCTTCTCGCCAATGGCGCAAGTCTAAGTTAGCGACTTGAGCAATACACGCACGTAATTCAATAGAAGAGCCAGCCGGTTTAAATTCGTTCCAAGTAGCTGCCAAGGCACTTGCAACCCAACCTCCATAGCTTTCCCCCATTAAAACCATTTGGCTATTAGCGCCATTTTTAGATGCATCATCCAAAATGTTCATAGTGTGATTCAAATTACGACGTCCTAATTGTTTTTCAGCGAACATATATTTATATCCAAAACCATTGCGCATTGGTTCATGGGGAACAATAATAGTGTAGCCTTCATTGATGAAGGGTTGATAGCTTTCTAAAAAACTATCAATACTAAAGGTAGCCCAAGGCCCACCCATAATATAGGCCAAGGTTTTTTTAGTATTATCAACACCACCTGCCGCTTCTGTTCTTTTAAAAACAGAATAATAGACAGTTGTATCTGCTTCATTCTTTATACTAGAACTAGCTTCTACAAATTCATGGTCATAAACCTTTTTATCAGAAATCAGGCTAGAATCATCACAATAATAGAGTCCCCCTTGTTGAGCATAACAAAACTGTACAAAACCTTTAAATCCTAAAACGCTAAGCGAACCCAATATATGATCATCAAATATTGATGAAATTGTTTTATAACTAAAGGCGTTACTTGCATTAGAAAAAAGAAGGGTTTTCTCTTGTAACTTTGCTCGCAGTGCTTCTTCCGCATTTACAAAAAGTTCTTGGTGTTTTCTTTCCATCCACACAGGTTTAAACGCACCTTTGTCATGAGTAAGATAACCCAAAATGTTTCTTGGGTTTGTTGGGCTAACAGTAATTACATTGTCATCGTCTTCACCTGTAGAAAACAATGAGCAAGAATGATTTATAAAATTTGTAGGTTTAAAACGACACTTGGAAGGACTGAGCCAATGTAGACTCGCTAAACCTGTCCTTGGATCAACTTCATATTTATAAATGTGTTTCGTTTGGCCACACCATAAAGCTAACATCGATGTTGTAGTTGGATTGGCTGCATAGGTGGCAACCATTTTAAATTTTCCTTTAGCATTCCGAAAATAAAAATAAAGTGACCCTTCTCTTAATACCTCATAGCTGGAAATTTTTCCCTGTGCATGCCGATAACCACTCACGATGGAGCCTGTTACAATTGTATCACTTATATGTTCAATATTTCCGTTTATTACGGAAATTTTGGATTCTTGTAAAACATTACTGTTTGCTGTGCCACTTTTTCCGTATCGTGCAGTAAAAAAAATATTCCCACTGGTTGAATCAAAAAAGAATGCATCTTTATCGTTACTATCTCGATCCAGATTATCAGGACTAGCATTTATAAGCTCGTGGCAATGCTGTCGACCATCAGGCAGATTAACTAATATTCCTAGGGCTTCACTATCAGGTGATCCATTTACTGATCCATTTAATGTATACTGCACAAAAATACCGTCAATTCTGTTATTGACTACCTGTGTGCAGATAACTTCTTTAAGCGTTGCATTTGAAGGCAACCATCCCTTTAAGCACGTAACAAACTCTGATGACGCAAGATCTTCGTTTAATTTTTCTAAAGATAATGAATAAAAAGACGAAGCAGCCAATGAAAGAAATGAGCTAAAAACCCAAAGAAGACAATATTTTTTCATGAGTAATCCACACGTTGATTATATATACTTTGCATTAAGTATATAGCAAGATATAAATAATATTTCAACAGTAAAATATTAAAGAAGCGCAAACAGTTCTTTGCTATGCTGCTTCAGCCATTTTTGAAGGTTTTTGTAATCGGGGCAAAGCTGTTCAACATGAGCCCAGAATTTTTTGCTATGGTTCATTTCCTTTAAATGGGAAACTTCATGGGCGCACAAATAAGCCAGCACATGTTCTGGCGCCAAGACCATACGCCAACAATAGTTTAAATTTCCAAAGGACGAGCAACTACCAAAGCGGGTTTTCATGTCTTTAATAACAATTTGGTTAATTTTAACGCCCAGCACTGCTGCGTATTCATGGCTGTAATGGGAGAATTTCTGAAATGCCAAATCTTTTAAATACTTGCTTAGTATCTGTGCGAATTTTGACTGGATTCCATGCACTTCAAGCACATTATTTTTAGACACTACCATTGCTTTGGGGCTTTGAATAAAATCTACTCGGACCACCTTTCCCAAAACTGAAATGCTGCCCCCTGGGGAAATTGTACGGGGAGCTTTGGGTTGATGCGCTTCCATTTTGGCAAACCAAGTGTGTGCGCTATCAATAAAATTTGTAATTTTTGAAAATGAAAGCAGAGTTGGCGCAGACACAACAAAAGCCTTTTGCTTTTTGGAAAAGCGCAAGGTTAGCTTTTTCAGGAAAAGCTTTCGCTGAATAAGAACTGTTTTTCCGCACGCAGTGGTGTAGGATTGTGGTTGCAATTATTTAGTCTGCACTTATTAGATTTTGTATATTACCCAATTTCACACAACAACAAAAGAAATAAAAATATTGACAATTAGTTTTTTGTTACTATATATATTCTATATAATATTTTATTCAAGACGTATTTCATGAGATTTTTGTTTTTTGTTCTTTTCCTTGGCATGCTGCAACCCGCAATAGCGACAGAAGCATTTAACGATCAGGAACTAGAAGCCTTAAAAGAAATAAAAGCAATCGCGGAAGGACGATTACGTTACAATCAAATTTTATTAGACATACTTAATGAAGAAGGTGTCGATGCTGCGACACGAGTTAAAAACTATAGTAACGAAACGGGTCTTCCTGCAATAAATTATAATAACGTTGACATAGAGGGGCTCATAAATTGCGTAACAACTGATATAAGTCGGCTTACAGATACGAAAAGAATTGTGAATACGTGTATTTCTGTTAAAAATGACTCAACACAAACAAACCTACCTGAAATTTTAGCATTTCTTCATATGAACATAAGCTTTACGCATATGTGTTATCATGATGAGTATAAAAAAAGGGATAAAAGAATTTCTTGCAACAATGACTTTTTTGAATATTCCTTTTATGAAGAAATGCTCGAAAATGCAAAACTTGCCCTTCGTGCACCTGCTTTCCATGAAGAACTTATTCGGCAGTTTTCAATTGAAGATGATGGATTTCATATAGCTTTTAATAATTCTGCTTATGAATCGCTCAAAACAAAATACGATGAAATTTCTAAAAAACAGCAGCTAGTTAAAAAAGAGCCAGATTTACCAATTAATGCATGGATAGCTGAGACCCTACAATTATTAACTCTATATAGCAATTGTCAACAAAGATACAGAAATCTAGAATTTACCGAACATTTTGAAAAATATGAAACTAATCAAAAAGTTTTTGGTAGGTATTTTTGGCCAGCAATAGAGATAAGAACTCACATTTCGCAATTAGAAGCAAAATTTAACGACCTTGAAAGTGCGTTACGTAAGCAATTGGAAGAAGAATTGCTTGGCGACAGAACTACTGAAAAACCGCTTAGCAAAACACAGCTTAAAAAATTGAATAAGCAAAAAGCAGCTAGCTCACCTGAGGTGCCTGATGCTGCAGTTGCAACCGCTTCTGCAGAAGCATCAGTTTCTGTACCATCCTGGAAGCCTGTGCATTTACCACCTTCTGATCGGGCATTAAGCAGCTCTTCCAGTTCTAGCTCAAGCCCAAATTCAAGCTCTACTCTGGCTTTAACAAGTGCAATGCCTAGACTAAAAATAAGTACTTCATCTAGCTCATCGGCAAACGCTGCTAGTTCATCACCTAGTGCTGCTGGTGCTAGCGCTGCTGGTGCTGCTTCGGCGACAACAATTACTGATGCCCAAAGGGAAGGAATAACTCGTTTAAAAACGCTACATATACTAGATTTCGAAGAAGCTATAACAAGATTCCGCAGTGACTTTAGCGCAACTATTGAAGCGGGTGCAAAATATAGAATCAGCCTAAGTGGACCAACTGGACGGACCTATATATATTTTGATAATCCTCATGCTGTGCAACTTAAAAAGTCTTGGCCTGCTTGGCGCATTGGCATGAAAAAAGCGTTAGAGGATGTTGGATATTAATGGTAGAACTCAAAAGAAGATCTGGGCTATTGGTTTTTGTGCTGGCTGGTTGCAAAGCCCCATTCGTAACCATCAAGGTCGCGTAATTGGCAATAGCGGTCTCCCCAGAAGGAAGCTTGAGGTTCAGCTAATGATGTTGCACCATGGTTAAGGGCTTTCTGATAAAGCTCATCAACATTTGGGCAATACACATAATTACTACTACCGGGTCTGATGCCTAATTGAGCTGGAGTTTTCACATTGTCACCATTTGCACCCATTGCAAAAAGCATAAATGTAATTTCCCCTAGCTTTAGGGTGGCTCCACATACCATGCCTTCGTGTTCATGTTTTTCTAAAATTTCAAACCCAAAAGCTTGGATGTAAAAATCAATTGATTTTTGAACATCGCTAACAATAACGCATGGTGAGAGCCTTGAATAATTGGGTTGCTTGTAAGATTCCATGATCAGCCATAGCTATGTTTATAAGTCATAGGTAGCGTATTCGGGGAAATTGCTCAAGAAATTATTTATTTCACGACCCAACAGATTAATAGTTTTTTAATAAAAAAAACGCATAATTAAAATATCAAACTCTAACAGAACATATACAATGTATATATTTCAATTGATTGCTGTCTTATTCCTTGTCGGATGCTCGGCAAATACAACAGTTAATAACAAAACTTTTGATGAGCTGATTCAACAGTCTACCATCATAGTGCCTGTTAGCAGTCCCGATCTTGAGAAAAAGCATGAAGCATCAACACTTCTAATTTCTTGTGTTGATTTCCGTTTACGTGACGAAACAGATAAATTAATGGAAACGTATTTATCACTTTTGGATGACTACGATGAGATTGCCCTGCCTGGTGCATCGCTAGCACTTGTGCAAACTAAATATCCACACTGGAGCAAAACCGTTAAAGATTTAATTAGTCTGTTAGAAAAACTGCATCATATTAAACGAGTGATTTTCCTAGATCACCGTGGATGTGGCGCTTATAAGTTGTTACAAGGCAAAGAGCATGCAGCGACAAGGGAAAAAGAAACCCATTCCCACAAGGTTGTTTTTGATAAAGCAAGAGAGATTTTGAAAAAAGAATTTCCAAAATTAAAAGTTTATACCCTTTTAATGGGATTAGATGGGGTTGTTGAAAATATTCAATAGATACTTGAAAATTATCCCCGTCACTAAGTCGGGGATAATTACTACAACATCAACAGACTTAACGGGTTTTCAATGTAGCCTTTAAGGGCTTTCAAGAATGCCGCACCTACAGCGCCGTCTAGGGCACGGTGATCAAGCGATAGAGTCAATGTAACCATGTTCGCTGCCGCAATGTTCCCGTTGCGCACAACAGCACGCTGTTCGCCTGCACCCACAGCCAAAATACATGCTTGGGGTGGGTTAATGATTGCATCGAAATGTTTAATACCATACATGCCAAGGTTTGAAATAGTAAAGCTGCCACTTTGGTAAGCTTCTGGTGGTAACTTCCCTGCCCTAGCTTTTTCAGCAAGATCTTTCACCTCAAGACTAATTTCATTTAGTGATTTTAAGTTTGCAGCTTTAACTATTGGCGTAACCAATCCGCCATCAATAGCAACAGCAACGCAAACATCTGCTTGGGTATAACGACGAACATAATCGCCATGGAAGGTTACGTTTGCATTAGGTTCATCCATAAGGGCAAGTGCCGTTGCTTTAACCACAAAATCGTTAACTGATAGTTTGACTTTGGCGTTCGGCATTGCGTTTAGCTTTGTTCTAAAGCTGAGCAATTCGTCTAGCTCGCAATCAATAGTTAGGTAAAAATGTGGAATGGTTTGTTTGGCATCTGTTAGGCGCTTGCCAATGGTTTTGCGCATACCGTTAAGCTTAATGTCTTCAAATCCGCTATCAGAATAAGTTAGGGGCGCTGAATTTCCCCTGGTGTTTTCCACATCGCTTTTGACAATGCGACCATGGGGGCCAGAACCTTGAACTTGGTTCAGATTAATACCTTTTTGAGTAGCAATTCTTTTAGCCAATGGACTTGCGAACACACGTGCACCTTGAGTTGAAACTGGCGCTGAGGCAGCAATATTTGCTTTTATTTCAATTGGAGCACTTTCAGGTTTTGCCATAGGTTGAGGCTGCGCAGCAGCAACAGGAATATTAATAGCAGATGCGTCTTCGCCGGCTTCTAATATAAGGGCAATAAGGGAATTCACCTTAACGGCATCGGTACCTGCTGGAATAACGATTTTTCCAAGGGTACCTTCATCTACTGCTTCAACTTCCATAGTTGCTTTGTCAGTTTCAATTTCGGCAATCACTTCTCCAGCTTTGATCTTGTCCCCTTCGTTTTTCAACCATTTAACGAGGTTACCTTCGGTCATGGTTGGGCTTAGGGCGGGCATCAAAACTTGGATTGGCATATTAGTCCTTATAACAAACGGTTTTTACAGCTTGGATAATTTTTTCAACATTAGGCAAGGCTAATTTTTCTAAATTCGCAGCATATGGCAAAGGCACATCTTCTGCGCACACACGTAGTGGAGGAGCATCTAGATAATCAAACGCTTGATCACAGACTAGAGCACAAATTTCCGCACCAACTCCTGCGAATGGCCAACCTTCTTCGATATTTACTAATCGGTTGGTTTTGCGAACTGATTCCAAAATGGTCTCAGTGTCTAGAGGGCGAATAGAGCGAAGATCAATAATTTCAGCTTCAATACCCATTTCAGCTAACGCATCAGCTGCTTCTAAGGCATGGCGAACACAAATAGAAAATGCAGTAATAGTCACATCTGACCCTTCGCGCACAACAGCTGCTTTACCAATTGGCACTATGTGGTCTTCATCATCTGGCACATCAAAACTTGTGCCATAAATAAGTTCATTTTCTAGGAAAATGACTGGGTTTGGGTCACGAATGGCTGACTTTAAAAGTCCTTTAGCATCAGCGGCGCTGTAAGGTGCTACAACTTTTAGACCTGGAATATGCGCATACCAACTAGCAAAACATTGAGAATGCTGTGCACCCACGCGAGATGCCGCACCATTTGGCCCGCGGAACACAATAGGACAACCCATTTGCCCGCCAGACATATACAAAGTTTTAGCAGCTGAGTTAATAATATGGTCAATAGCTTGCATAGAAAAGTTAAAGGTCATAAATTCAACGACTGGCTTTAACCCCAAGAATGCTGCGCCAACTCCTATACCTGCAAAACCATGCTCAGTAATTGGTGTGTCGATCACACGATTTTCACCAAATTCTTGCAAAAGCCCTTGAGTAACCTTGTAAGCGCCTTGGTATTGGGCAACTTCTTCACCCATCACAAAAACGTCGCCATCGCGGCGCATTTCTTCGGCCATTGCATCACGTAGTGCTTCACGTACTGTTAATGTTGCCATTTACGCCTCCACCAAAATATCTGTATATAGTTCCGATTCATCAGGCTCTGGTGAGGTTTGAGCAAATTCAATAACGTCTTTCATAATGTCTTTTACACGTTTTTCAATTGATTCAAATTCACCTTCAGTGATTTTACCTGAAGCAAGACCTAGGTTACGCACAGCGTCGATAGCATCGTGTGATGTTTTGACTTCTTCAACTTCTTCCTTTGTACGGTACTTAGCCGGGTCAGACATAGAATGTCCACGATAACGATAGGTTTTAAAGTGCAATAAAGCAGGACCTTCGCCTGAACGTGCCCGTTCTAGTGCCCAGTCAGCAGCTTCACGAACCTGAATTAAGTTCATTCCGTTAACAACACGCCCTGGAATACCCCAAGGTTCGCCACGGTTTTCGAAATTAGCGTTAGATGTTCCCCTGGCTGTTGAAGTACCCATGGCGTATTCATTATTTTCAATAACAAACACAACCGGTAATTTCCACAAAGCTGCCATGTTAAACGTTTCGTATACTTGGCCTTGGTTTGCAGCGCCGTCACCCAAATAGACTACACATACGCCCTTATCACCTTTGTATTTATGAGCAAAAGCCAGACCAGCACCAATTGGCACCTGAGCCCCAACAATTCCATGACCGCCGTAAAAACCTTTTTCACGACTAAACATATGCATTGAACCGCCCTTACCTTTTGAATAACCGCCGGATCTACCAGTTAATTCGGCCATAACGCCGCGTGGGTCCATATCACAAGCTAACATGTGGCCATGGTCACGGTATGAGGTAATAACAGTATCTTGAGATTGCATAGCCGACTGAATACCAACCACAACAGCTTCTTGCCCAATGTATAAATGGCAAAAACCACCAATAAGGCCCATGCCGTAAAGCTGCGCTGCCCGTTCTTCAAAACGACGAATCAGCACCATTTGCTCATATGCTTTTAGAAAAGCATTGCGGTCATATGCTCCGAAGGGGGTTGTTTTATCTTCAAAAGAACTAGCTCGTGCCACGCTGGACATGCCTACCAAAAAATTAAATCTATCGGACTAGTATTACAAAATTTGGGCACTTTTTGCAAGGTTTTCGTGATTAAGCCTTAGTGACAGCCCCTTTCAAAAGGGAACAACATAGCGTCGCTCTGCAAGAAGTGGAGCCATACAAAAACGCTCAGCTCCGCAATAAACTAGAGCCAAAGCACCCAGCCAACTAGAGAATTCATTTCCAAAACAACATGTGCTAATTAGCATTTCAATAAACCCAAATACTAAATAAGGATTTATTGACTTATTTTTATCTCGTGACACTGGAAAATAAACAGCATGTAACAAGTCTGCAACCCCACAGGTAACACCAAGCAAACTGGTAAGATTAGAAGTGGTTTCACATAATGCGTTGTCGTTCCAAGGCAGAATAAAAAGAACACCAGCAGCCACAGCTTGGGTGACGCTTAGCGCTCTAATAGTGTTAGCTCTAGTCTCTTCTAATTCAATATTTGCTCCCGCTTCTATATTTTTAGAAAAAATGAGAAATAAAAAAAGAAAACAGCGAAAAATCTTTTTTGAGAACATACTCACGATCTTACTTTATCCATCCTTCTAATCTTACTTGATCTACCTTTCGTCGAGCTAAACCAAGAATTGCCTCATCTATTTTGCAGTAGCCATTTAAACCTGCGAGTATTAAAAATGTTGATCCATAAAACATCGATAAATGGGCAGAATGACAAGGACCGCAAACTATATCAGTTATGCATTTACTTGCTGCAAAATAAAGGCTTGCCTGCACAAGTTTATGAAAAGCATTTGTTTCTTCTTTTTTTTGACACCTCAAGAAAAGGTGTTCAGACAAATTTAAAACTCCACAGAAAAGGGCGTAGTTAGCAATAGTAGTTGCAGCAGCAATAGGATCAGAAACTAAGGCATTACTAACTGCAATAGAAACAACACTATTTGCTTTGTGTAATTTTTCTATGACGCTCTCTTCTGCTAAGGCATCACCATTTTCTGCTGAATTAACAATTGAAAATAAAAACAAAAAAAACAAGAGAACAATTTTTAAGTGCATTTATAATGCCAAGATAGATTTCATTTATAAGTCAATAAAAAACTAAAATCATAAAAATTGCAATGTCATAACATCAAAAAACTAAGTTATTCAAATAGAAAATTATTTACTGCAGCACTTGCTACAAAGAGAGCTCCGTAATACTTAAATGGAAAAGCAAGTGAGGGATCAATAAGCGCATTACAAAAAAAACAAATGCTACTTAAACCATAAAAACCTGATTGGCTACGCTGATAAAAAATGAATCTTTCCAATGCGATTTTTGCTTCGGGATGTTGAAGAATTTTGCACGTCTCATGATTATCAAAGCTTGATGCGAAATAAATCAGCGCAGAATAGCTCAGATACAAAGTAACCAAAGGAAAGGCATCTTTTCGGTCATAATAAAGGAGCAGACTAACACACGTAGTAGTTAGAGAAGTATGAGCTTTGCCAATTAGTATGGATGTATCTATTTCCTGCTTCACGTCATCAACAGATGCGTCTGAGCTAATTCTGTAGTTTCCTGGGATAATTTGGTTTTCAATATCCCATAATTCCATTTGTGTTGAGGCACCCACTGAAAATACTGAAAAAAAGAGAAAAACAAAGCATTGGAGAAAGGGTTTAAAGGGCATGAAAGAAATTTTGAAAAATTTTTCTATGCACCAACAAAGAACAAAATCACAAGAATTGCAATGTCAGTTGTTTGAAAAAATCATTTAGCACATCCCCAAAAAATACTATTCCCAGCAGCAGCTACTAAAGCTAGACCACTAAGTGTGTAGCTAATCATTGGTGCTTCTGCAATGCCACCTCCTATAAAACACACACCTGCCAGCATATTTAGACATGCTTGTGTGCGTTGAAAAGAGATCAACTTAGTTAGAATATTTTGTGATTCCAAATTTTGAGATTTTAAATATTTTTTATTAGTGTCTATACTAAAAGCACCATAAACAGCGCCACACCAACAGAAATACAAGCCAGAAACATCCAAAAATTCACTTGGTAATTGGCAGAATGCACCGCTAAGAAAAAATGTATTGGCAATAGCATGGGATCTATAAAACATTTTACTTATTTTTAATGATTGATTTATTTCAGCTAATGATTCTTCGGGTGGTGAAGATACTGACGTGGGCCTAACATAAACAGCGCTTATGTACCCCGAACCATCAAAACATAAAAACAAATTTGGGTCATCATCCCTCTTAGCCTCTTCTAATCCTTCATTAGCTTCCTCTAACTTTTGATATTCAATATCAACATGCGTTTTCTCTTGTTCTAATTGCTTTTTAACTGACTTTCTAACTGTAGGTGACTTTGTTGGTGAATTTGGTGCAGAAATTACTGATTTTCTTTGAATATTAGGTTTTGGAGAGTCAGGCAGAAAAGAATAAAACTCAACAAAATCCATCGCGCTTGCTGAAAAACAAGTAACAAAAACAAGAAAAATCTTTAAGAGCATCTAGATGGCCTGAAATTCACATTGGTCCTTCAGCAAAAAACAAAATTACATGGATTGCAATAACATTTTCAAAAAGAACTCAATCTAAACAGGCACTCAATAATGCTTTTGTGTAATCGTGCTGAGGGTGTTCAAAAATTTTCTGAGCATCGCCCTGCTCTACTATTTGACCTTGATGCATAACAATCATTCGGTGCGCCATGGCACGAACCACTTTTAAGTCATGACTGATAAAAATGTATGAAAGCTGCAAATCATCTTGTAATTGGCGAAGCAGATCCAAAATATCCGCTTGAATAGAACGATCAAGAGCCGATGTAGGCTCATCCAAAATAACAACCTTTGGGTTTAGAACAAGGGCACGGGCAATTGCAACCCTTTGGCGCTGACCACCTGATAATTCATGGGGGTAACGATATAGAAATTCAGCACTAAGGCCAACTTGCTCTAAAACTTTTTCAGCTCGAATACGCAATGCATCAGTTGATAAATTAGTTTCATGAACTTTAAGGCCTTCACACACAACATCTAAAATAGAAAAACGCGGATTCAATGATCCAAAAGGATCTTGGAAAATGATCTGTAAATCTTTACGAAGGGGGCGCATTAGCTTTAAAGTGCTAGGCAATTCATTGCCCACAAATACAATTTTACCGCTTGAACTTACAAGACGCAAAATTGCAAAAACCAAGGTTGATTTACCTGAACCACTTTCCCCCACTACACCCAAGGTTTCTCCCTGTTTTAGAGAAAGAGAAACTTTATTCACCGCAATTTTAGGTGGAAGCTTTTTAAAGCTAAACAGTGACTTATTTTCAAAAGCGACGTTCATGTCAGTAGCTTGCAATATGGTTTCGGCATTTTTTGCAAGGGGTTTTGGCGTGCCTTTGGGTTCGCAGGCAATAAGCCGTTGCGTGTATTCGTGTCTGGGATTGGCAAAAACTTCTAAAGTATTGCCTGATTCAACAATTTTGCCGTGATTCATTACAGCCACTTGATGGGCCAGATGCTTGACCATGCTTAAATCATGACTGATGAGCAACATTGACATACCAAGGTCTGCTTGCAGTTTTTGCAATAGCTTAATAATGCCGGCCTGAATAGTTACATCTAATGCTGTGGTTGGCTCGTCCGCAATTAGTAAATCCGGCCCGCACGCAAGTGCCATAGCAATCATCACCCGTTGACGTTGCCCACCGGATAATTGGTGTGGAAATGCATCTAAACGGCTTAACCCTTCATGGAATTCTACCAATTCAAGAAGCTCTTTGACCCGTTCCATTGCTTGGTTTTTTGAATACCCCAGATGCAAACGAACTGTTTCAGCAATCTGCTTACTAATGGTGTGCAATGGGTTTAGGGCTGTCATTGGTTCTTGAAAAATCATACCAATGCGGCGACCACGAATACTGCGTAATTTCTTATCAGAAAATTTTAAAAGGTCGTCACCATCAAAAAGTATTTCGCCAGTCGGGTTACTAGCCATAGGGTATGGCAATAATTTTAAAATGGAAAAAGCAGTGACTGATTTTCCCGAACCACTTTCACCAACCAATGCCAGCGTTTCCTTTGGCTTTATAGTGAAGCTAACGCCTTGAACAGCGTCTACCACTGGGCGCCCTGGTGGTGCAAATCGAACGGAAAGATTTTTTACATTAAGCAATGACATGAACGAACTATGCCATAAAAGTTTGGAGCTACCAAAAAGATTTTTGAATTTTAGTGTTTTGTTAGTCTATTTGTGATAGGTGAAGACATCGTGCCCCGCCCTTCAGAAGGGTGGGCAACCCGCCATGGCCCCATCCACAATACGGCCAATACTTTTGGGTCAGAATCTCACGAGGAGCATGTTGTTTCTGGTTAGGTAGCTGTTCGGCGAACATTCTTATAATACAACATAATGTATTAATATTTCTTTAATTAATTTGAAAAACAAATTAACTCACACTATATTCTGTATTATAATCTCATACGAATGATCATATGAAAATTTTTCTATTATTTTTAACCACTATTGGTTTTTTAAACGCCTCTGGAACCTTAGGGGATCCAGAAACACAGAAGAAGCAAAGATTAGCAGTAATATCACCGGAGCGTCTGCTCACCACTGAGCGCGGATATATTGCGAACGAGTATTTTGCCTTTGTGTATATACGGCCTAATTTTGTAGATTCAATAGCGCCCATTTTTGCTGATCAAGAGATAATGAAATACCTAGGTGATGGAAAAACCTATACAGCTCTTGAAGTAAGAGGACATACCGAAAGAAAAGTAAAAAATCAAGAACTCCATGGTTATTATTGGGCAATCATCAGCCACGAGGGAGTATGTGGTATTGCTTCTGTGTTTTCAATAGAGGGTAGTAGCAGATTTGGTATTGCGCGCGTTTTGTCATCTAGCATGAAAGGATGCAAACAAGGACGTGCACTGTTTGAAACCATTTTTAACTATTTACCTCATACATCTTGGGAAGTCACTTCAGACCCTAGAAATATAGCATCTTGGAGATCACAGGAAAGCGCTGGTTTTATTTATCAAAAAACAGAATACGTTGAGGATTATCAAGGCGACAGAAAGTTTTATAGCTGACTACATATAATTTAATTATATAACATGCAGTTGAAACAGCTTCTC
>JBAXJB010000036.1:0-14263 GCA_037138055.1 Alphaproteobacteria bacterium
GCAGAGGAAGAAACGAAACTTAGCGAAGCTAATACAATTGAAGAAGCACTTATTACTATTGCACAGAGTAATACTGAAGATGCTCTTAGCAGTTATTGGATAGAAAACTGTAATAACATAGCAAGTCGTAAAACAGAGTCAGAAAATAGAACATTAGCTCAACTTGTAAAAACAACAATGAAAATACATGAAGCGTTTAAGCTAGATTTTGATTCTTATTGTAACTTTCCTCAGTACACCGTATTTCAATTTTATAGATACTTAAAAGTTGCTGATTATTATCCTAGTATCAGTGATGCAGAGCAGGCTTTTTCCAGCGTTCCAGCACAACGTAATCTGCTTCATGTTCTTGGGTCGGCTATTCAAATGGCAAATATACGAAGGGACATAATAACTTCTGACTTGCTGCACCCACTGACTACTGAAAGAACGGAGCTGCAAGCTTCTGAGGGTTTGTTATCGCAAAATACAGCAAGTCCAAATTTACTACCACTTCTTGAAATTGCCGACCCTGAAAATTAACACAAAATGGGTGGACTATGACCGCGTTTTCTTTTGTGCAACACAGCACTGTCAGCCTTAGATAAATCCCTTAAGTTAACTTTAATTGATTTAATGCAGTTCGTCTTTCACAACTTAAATATTCCTGTTATATACGTAAGCCATGATCAAAACGAAATTGATGCCTTATGTCAAACTTCTCTCTTTTTGCCGCAAAAAGACCTTTTGCTCAAAAGACTAACTAGCAATATTGTTGTATAGGAAAATAGTAACATAAATAATGACAAAGAATGCGCTTGATCATAGTCTAAACGGTCGACTGCATCGTAAATTGCAATAGATATCGTTCTTGTAGACTCAGGAATATTTCCCCCGATCATTAAAATAACACCAAATTCACTTAGCGTATGCGCAAATCCTAAGAGAACTGCAATTAAAATAACATTCCTGATAAGAGGTAACTCCACTTTAAAAAGTCGCTTTATAGGTGAACATTGTAAGGTAAAAGCTACTTCAATAAGTTTACGATCTATGTTTTCAAAACCAGACTGAATAGGTTTTAAAACAAATGGAAAAGAATAAAAGATGGATCCAACCACAAGCCCAGAAAAAGTGAATGTCAAACGTTCATTGGTTAGGAAAAACCATATTTTTCCCAAGAAGGATTCTCTATTCATCAAAAGCAAAAGATAAAACCCAAGAACAGTTGGTGGCAAAATAATGGGAAGAGAAAATAAAGGGTCTAAAATGATTTTAAAGACAGATTTTGTATGGCTAAGCCACCAACCTAGGGGAATGCATATGCTAAGCAGCAAAATACTTGTGATTGCCGCAAGTTTTAAAGAAACCCATAGTGCAATATAGTCCATTACGAGCAACCTTCTTCAGTGCGCATTTTCTCAACATAACCCGCATTTAAAATTAGTTGTTGAGATTCGTATGTTTTTAAAAAATCAACAAATTTTTCTGCTAAACAATTTTGTTCCTCATGTCTTATAACAATAGCACCTTGGGGTAATCGACCAAAAAATTCACCAACATAGTGTACATCTAGCATGTTAACACGTGTTTCTAAAGCTTGTGACTTTGCTATAAACCCAGCGTCTGCATTTTTTGTCAAAATAAATGTCATTGCTTGAGCTACATTTTCAGCCGTAACAACACGTGATAAAGAACAAAGTTCATTCCACACGCCTAATTCCTTTAGGAATAGTTGGGCTGCTCTTCCATAAGGGGCCGTCTGAGGATTTGCAATAGCAATCTTTTTAAGGTGATCAGACATTAAGATCTTTGCATCAATCTTAGTATTCGCGCCACTATTTGGTATGTAGAGGACTAATTGTCCTACAGCATACGTATAGTATGTTTTTAATTCCCCCCAACCCTGTTCAATAAGCATTTTTATATGTTCACGGTCTGCTGAGAGAAAGACATCAAAAGGCGCTCCGCAAACAATTTGTTGATAAAGTTTAGACGTTGAACCATAAGAAGCCCTAATCGAACATGAATACCTATCTTCAAACGCTTTTTGTATTTTTATAAAAGTTGCTGAAAAATTTGAAGCTACCGCTACTTTGAGAATTTTTTTTTCTGCGCTTAACGTTTGGAACAAAATAAACAAGACGCAGAAAGATAAATATATTCCTTTTATACCAATACACCTCAACCATAATTTAGTAAGATGAGAGCTGATTTTATATATTCTCTGAAACCCCATGGACCTACTTCGTTACCAGAAACAGATAATTTTGCCTGAAATTAACACTAAAGGACAGTCTAAAATTTCAGAAGGAAAGGTATTGTGTGTTGGAGCTGGCGGTCTAGGGTCGCCGCTGTTATTATATCTAGCTGCAGCAGGAGTTGGAACAATCGGTATTATTGACGGAGATAATGTTGATATTTCAAACCTACAACGTCAGATTTTATTTAAAACTAATGACATTGGAAAAAATAAAGCATTCTGCGCAAAAAAAACTCTTAATCAATTGAACCCTACCATCACAATACACCGCTATGAAGAGTATCTATCATCACAAAACTGCATAGACTTGTTTAAGCAATATGATGTCATCGTCGATGGATCTGATAACTTCGCAACTAAATATCTAATTAATGATGCCGCTGTAAAAGTAGGTCGACCTGTTGTTTACGCATCTGTAATTGGATTTGAAGGCCAAGTAAGTATTTTTGACAGTCATAATAATGGACCTTGCTACAGATGCTTATACCCAACACCTCCAAATATTCACATAAATAACTGTGCCGAAGCTGGAATTATTGGAAGCGTAGTCGGTATATTGGGCACGCTTCAATCATTGCAAACGTTATATGTTTTATTAGGATACGACCATTGCATGCAACATTCCATAATTTCACTTTTAGGAAAATTATTAGTTTACAATTTAAAAAACATGGAAAGCTCTATTTTTAATCTTCAAAAAAATGTAGCCTGTAAAACGTGCAGTAAGACTAAGGAAGAAATTTTCATCAATTCGACTGAACTTAGTACTTGTAGGAGCTTGAATTTCGAATTAGATTTTCCCAATGCTAAAAATTTTTCAGGTGTAATTTTAGATGTTCGTGAAGAAAATGAGCGTGCAAATGGGTTTATACCTTCTTCTGTACACATCCCCTTTTCAATCATAACTAAAAATTCTAAAATTCTTCATCAATTTAACAAGCAAAATCAATGCCTTGTTTATTGTCAAAGTGGTATACGCAGTCAGCAAGTCGCACAGATAATGAACAAGCTATCATTTAAACATGTATATAACTTAAAAGGTGGCTATCTTACTTGGCTTCAAACTTGAAAGTGGCATATGTATATTTAATTCTTGGGGCTGCTCTTGCTGAATTGGTGACAACCCCATATTAAGGAGATTTTTTATGATTACTCACTTTAAATATATATTCACAACTATAGCTATTATTGGCTCATATCTTGGGGCAACAACTACGGCTTATATTCCTGGTTATGAACCAGAAACTAGAGAATATTGTAGATTTGATACTAAATTGACTATTTAGCAGGGTGCTTCGAAAATCTTGCATTCAAGCTTTGAGCAATGATTCATTAAATTTTCTAGAAATTTCTGCGATGCCAAAACACAGGTGCTACTTTGATGATTTCAACATTATGTTCTAAAAAGGCAGCTTCATTGTTTGTAAAGTTGGTGCCATATAGAAACCATGACCCATTACTTTCCCCAATACGACAGAACCATATTTTCTGCATTTGGGCGCTTCTTATTTTTATAACAAAGACTATGTAAGCGCGATAGGAACCTTAACTGATGCGGTTAAAATGCAGACATTACCTGAAGCAGCTATCAGCAAATGCTATGGTTTTATGGGTATTTCTCAATTTAAACTAGGCAACTATGCAGCTGCAATAAGCTCATTGAGCAATGCACTTTTGACTCAAGGATTGATTGCAAATGATAGAGCAAATGCAACATATCATTTAGGGGCTTCCTATTACATGATAGGTCAATATGACACCGCAATAGATGTATTAAAAGACGTACTTTCAGACTCAATATTGTCTGGCGAAAAAAGAAGCAACGCTTCTGTATTTCTGGCTAAATGCTATGAGAAATCAGACACCTTGTATTAAATAAGTTATATGCAATAATAAATCAAGCGGATCTCGAGGGGAAGCACTATGATGTGCATCAACATTTTATTTTTAACTGCGATATTATTTATGAATTCTTGTTTCGCTGCAGGTATTGATGAAACTGGAGAAGAAAAAACAATTTGCCATTTTAATTTGGGGCTTACGCATTATCAGCAAAACAACTTCGTCGGTGCCATAGCCGAATATACGGCAGCGCTAGCTATGCCAGAATGTACGGGAGCAGTTAGAGTATTTTGCCATAATAATTTGGGGGTCGCCTATTTTCTGAAAAAGAATTTCGATGCTGCCATAGAACAATATACAGCAGCGCTAGCTATGCCAGAATGTACGGGAGCAGATAGAGTGTTTTGCCATAGTAATTTGGGGATCGCCTATTATAATCAAAAGGACTTTGATGCTGCCATAGCTCAATTTACAGCAGCACTAGCTATGCCAGAATGTACGGGAGCAGATAGAGCGGATTACCATAATAGTCTGGGGGCTGCCTATTGTAATCAAAAGGACTTTGATGCTGCCATAGGTCAATTTACAGCAGCACTAGCTATGCCAGAATATACGGGAGCAGATAGAGCGGTTTGCCATAAAAATTTGGGGATCGCCTATTATCATCAAAACAACTTCGCTGGTGTCGTAACCGAATATACAGCAGCACTTGCTATACCAGAGCTTGTTGGAGCAGCTAGAGCGACTTGCCATAATAATTTGGGGAGCGCCTATTATAATCAAAAGAACATCGTTGGTGCCATAGAACAATATACAGCAGCACTTGCTATACCAGAGCTTGTTGGAGCAGCTAGTGCGACTTGCCATAATAATTTGGAGGTTGTCCGCCAACGCTATCCCAGAATGTGTTGAAGAAATAAAAGCAGAATGTCTCAGTGAATTATGGAACATTAATTCTTCCCAATGGAGGCACTTCTTGGTTGGGTTCTGTTGCATTTGTTAAAGACCCCTGCATAGTGATAGATTTTCTGAGGAAAGAGGGCTCGATGCAGTTAAAGACTTCCAAAGAATTATTGCCAAAATTCAAATGTTTTTGTTCATCACCAGAGCTGATCATGATGTTCGTGTATATGAAGTGCCGGTTTTCTTTGAGTTACCGTGATTTAGAAGAAATGATGCAAATGCGTGGCGCAGTGATTGACCATTCAACCTTACAAAGATAGGTTAGACGATTTGCCAGATTAATCAGCGATCGAGTCCGTCAACAGATTTAGAAAAGCTAGCTCGCCTCAAACAGATGCGACAGAACCGATTTAATGAGCTTTATAAAGAACTCACAACACATTTTAGTCCTAAGGGAACGCCTATCAATATTCACCTTATCCGCTGTCTTGCCAAACAAAAAAGCGCAATCCACCGCACAAAAATTGATAAGATTAATGGAAGAGTTACCACGCCAATCCCGTAAAAGCTTAACTTTAGATAATGGAGGTGAATTCACCGATCATCACCAGTGGTTCAATAAGCTTGGACTATTTTCCTATTTTTGTGACGCCTATGCATCGTGACAAAATGGCGGTATTGAAAATACCAATGGGAGGTTACGACGTGACATGCCGAGAAGAACTAATGTACAAAAACTTACAACGGAAGATTTTGATGAGAATATTTTAAATTACAATGCGACTCCCAGAAAATCTCTTGGTTGGATGACTCCTCAGAAAGTTTTTTATAAAAATTTAGGAAACGTTGCACTTCAAACTTGAATGTGGCTAATGCTTTTTTTATAATCGATTTCTAAGAAAATACATTTTTCAGTATCAAACTCAGGAATAATAAAGATTAAACCTTCCCTTGATGGGGCTCTTTCAGTGAGTTCCCTAAATCTATTTTCTGGCACAAAAAATACAAGTTCATTGATTTTTGGAGACACAAGAGTGCAATCAGGTCCTAAATAAAGCTGCACACTAAAGTCTAATTTAAAAAAAGATAGCTCGAAGACACAACCTATTACTTTTTTTGCCAGCAATTCTTCAACATCCGCATGGCTAATTCTAAACCGAATTTGATTTTTTCTAATGCGAATTTTCATAAACAACCCACCAGACGATTCCAGTCCTCAGGTGTATTAACATTAGTAAAAACAGTTCTCGAAAAACCATCTATTTGAAGTTGGTGTGAATGTTTTTCTTGTATAAAAGAACGTAGTGATTTTCCAGAATTAAGATAAGGAAAATTGTTAGTGACATGATCTAATACAGATGATGTGAACGTCACAAAAAGTGGTAAAAAATACTGACTATAGTAAACGGCATCATAATTATTTTTCTCCTCTATTAACGTTAATAAAACTCTTGTTGTTAACAGAGGCATATCTACAGGTACAAAAAGAGCAGCTGTGTATGCTAATTTATGTAATTGCTGAATACAATTGTAAATACCATAAAGTGGCCCTTGAAAAGGAATGCCGTCGGGAAACGATGAGTACTGTGCATCACCACCACTTATGTACACGGGTAAATGGACACTCTCTAATAGAGAAGCCATGTGGTCAAGCAAACGCTGCCCCTCAAAAGACAGTAACGCTTTATTTTGTTCCATTCGCAAAGACCGACCACCAGCTAAAACAACACCGGCTATTGACATGTTTTATATTTCTTGAGGCTTTGTGTGTGTGCACATAAAGAGTGGCCTTGTACCCATCCAGTTTCACCGTTTATATAGTGCTCCTTTTTCCATATAGGAACACGGTGTTTTAACTCTTCAATCAAAAACTGACATGTTTCAAAAGCTTCTTGACGATGAGTAGAACCTACCGCCACAAGGACACTAACCCCCCCAACATCCAGGTATCCTTTGAAGTGCTCAATGTAACATTTTAGAGGTTGCTCAGCATTTTTATGAGCTTCATCAATTAACGTTTTTAAAAGACAACATGCCAAAGAATCAAAAACATCATAACTAACTCCAACAACATGCTTTCCTAAGTTATTATCTCTAATACGTCCTAAAAAAAGACTCATGGCACCAAAACCACTATCTGTAACAAAATCTATGGCTTGCTGAGGGTGAAGCATTGATTCTGATATGTTTACAAATGTATTAAGAATAGCTACCCCCCACAAACTGGAGGCAAAATTGCCAGTTGTGTCGACTTGTAGAGTAAAGTATCCTCCTGAAGAATTTCTGTTTCATTGCCAATAGCTGATTTTGAGATAATTTCTCTGAGTTCTTTAGGACTATCACTTTTTAAAAACTCAGCCAAAGCCTCTTTCAAATGTTCAATAGAACAAGGAGAAGCTAGTAAGAATTTGACTACACCTTCTTTTGAATAAGATCTTAAAGCACCAAACAGCTTCAGTGTAACTTCCAGTGTTTTTTCCATACTTAGTAGCGTCCTTCAAAATAATTAATTTTCTATGTACTTTACACAAACTTTATCACCGACTACGTAGTCTTTCTTTCCCTCGTTCAGAATAGCCCAGCAGTTACTTTGAGAAAAAGATCTAATCTTGAATGATTCCTGGTCATTTAATATTTTTACTTTTAAGCAACCTGAAGAGTTATCAACATAACAAAATGCTTTCAAAAACTGGCACAGCTCATGTTTTTTTTTGTAAATACTATCGAGCTCTGCTTTTACTAAAACATCTCTATTTTGTTGCGTCACAGCATTCAAGAAAGGCTCAACAAAAAAAGAAAAACCAACAGCTGTAGATATTGGATTACCGGGCAGACCAAAAAAAGGAATTTTTCCAAGCCGTGCAAACAGTATTGGTTTTCCAGGACGGATTGCTACTTTATGAAACAAAATTTCCCCTCCAACTGATTCTATAGCTGTTGGAATGAAATCGTGATCCCCCATTGAAACAGCTCCTGTGCTGATAAAACAATCTACCTTGTGTTTTTCCTGCAAAATTGATTTGAAATAATCTACATCATCAGGAACAATTCCAAAATCAATAACTTCGCAGCCAAGATTTTTTAATTTTGCATTTAAATATGGGCCGTTTGAGTTGTAGATTGTGTTTCCATCAAGCTTACTCGATGAATTTTTCAATTCTTTTCCTGTTGTAATAATACCCACAATAATTTTTCTGAAAACAGAAATTTTGTTTAATCCACAAGCTGCTAGTGCCATAATATGCTGTGGTAGTATTTTCATGCCTTTTTCAATAACACTGTTACCTTTAGAAAAATCTTCACCTTGATACCGAATATTTTGGCCACTTTGCATAGCTTGGCTAATAGAAATTTTACCCTGTGATAAAGTATTAACTAGCTCAACAGGAATAACCGCATCATAACCATCAGGCACACAAGCACCCGTCATAATTTTTATTGAAGAATGTGCGCCATAAAATTGCTCTACTCCTCCTGCTTGCAAATGACCAAAGACAGAGAAAATTACTGGTACTGTATCTGCAGCACTTTTGGTATCGACACTTCTTATGGCATATCCATCCATTGCAGAATTATTAAAGTGCGGAATGGGAAAATCACAAAAAACATCCTGAGCTGCATTCCGATTGACTGCATTTTCAAGCGAAACTTTTTCAGCTGACAGCAACAATGATTGCGATAATACATAATAGAGTGCCTTATCATAAGTGATCATGCGCGTGCCCTTTTATTGTTTTTAAAAGATGAGATAATATAGGATCAAGAAAATAAAAGCTTTCTAGCACGGCCTTATTGCTTCCAGGCAAACAAACTACTAGTGTTTCTCCTATAATAACGGCTAATGAACAACTTAACCAAGAGAACGGCGTGTTCTGACTGCCCTTAAGCCTTAACATTTCACCAATTCCTGGTAGAATCTTATCTGCAAGCTCTGATACAACTTTGGAAGTGATGTCTCTTTTATCTGGACCTGTCCCTCCGGTTGTAATAATAAGATTTGGCTTATGCTTTTTTAAAACATCTATCATTGCATCTCGTAAGATGGCTTCTTCGTCGGGTAAAATTCTATAATCAACCACTAACGCTTGATTTTTTTTGAGTAGTTTTTTTAATGTTTCCCCTGATTCATCTAGATAGGTGCCATTTGATGCGCGATCACTTAGAGTCAGAACAACGCTTTTAATTTGATTCATCCCAGTATTATTATTTTGAATCTGAGCTTTTTGTAAAATCCATTCAGGAATTTTTTTTTCAGACAGCCAAATCCCGCTTTTGCCTCCTTTTTTTAACAATAACGATACATTTGAAATCGTTTGGCATTTTTCAACACTTTTAATGAGGTCATAAGCAGCTAGAAGAGCTGCATTTACCCCACAAAGTGCCTCCATCTCAACACCAGTTTTAGCAATAGTTGATGCAAAGCATGTAACAATTAAGCAATGGTCCAACGGGTCCATTTCAATAAAAATTTCAACCTGATCCAAAAGCATGGGGTGGCACAATGGAAGCAATTCATAGGCTTTTTTAGCACCCTGAATACCAGCAATTTCTGCAACTGTTATAGGGTCACCCTTTGCAATTTCTTTGTTAAGTATTTTATCAAACGCATGCGAACCAACATATAAAAATCCTTGAGCCACTGCTAAGCGATAGGAATGAACTTTTCCACCTATATCAGTCATTTGAAACATGGATGTACTCATGAACTACCCTCCCAAAGATGCAAGATGAGACATTAACCCAACATCATTATTGTGCAGATTATGCATCGGTTTTTTTAAAACCAAAAGATCTAGTATTGTACTTTCAAGCAACTGTTGATCTTGGTCATTTTGCAAATATGGTCGCAAATCATGACTAGAATCACCAAAGAGGCACAACCTTAGATGACCTTTTGCCGTGATACGCAATCTATTGCATGTTTTGCAAAAATCTTTTGCGTAAGGCGCTATGATCCCAATCGATCCTTGATAATTTTTATGAGTAAAGATACGTGCTGGACCATCTGAAAATTCTCTAGGTTTCTCTATGAATTCAAGATCTCCTAGATACGTTACAATTTTATCCGCACTTAAATGATTTTTTTTAAAAAAATCTTTATGTAAACCTGTTTCCATCAATTCAATAAAACGTACTTGGTACGGAACTGTTTTTATCCATTCAAAAAACAGCACTATATCATCTTGGTTTAACTGTTTTAATAAAACGGTATTTATTTTAATGGAATCAAATCCCTGTTTTAAGGCTTTTTCTAAACCCGCTAAAATACTATCTAGTTGATTATGGCCAGTTATTTCATGAAATTTTATTGGATTCAAGCTGTCTATACTAACATTAAGCGAAGTAACGCCAGCATTATAAAATTCTTCCACGTCTGTTTTTAGTCTGTACCCGTTTGTTGTGATTGCCACTTTTTGAATAGTTGTGTTTTTTCTAATCTCTCGAACAATATCTATTAAGTCTTTTCGAATAGTAGGTTCTCCTCCAGTAAGACGAACCTTGACTACTCCCAAGCTAGCAAACGCACGCACTAAACGTATTACCTCCTCAATACAAAGAAATTCTAAATTTCCTGTTTTTTTGTATCCGTTTGGCAAGCAATATAAACAACGAAAATTACATACATCAGTAATTGAAAGACGAAGATACGGAAAACGACGCTCAAACGTATCTTTTAAATTCATTAGGCAACTCTAACAGACATGGCATTGAACTGATCAGCTTGTATTTCAGCAGACTACCATTTACTTAACTTTTTACCAATAGCGAGCAAGCTTACCGGTAAAAAAACCGATAAGCTTGCTCTATGCAATTTCATGCAGCATTCAAAAGAGGTCGCACATAAGGAGTATCAAGCGATCTTAAAAGCGCCATCCATTCTAGCTTTAGATGAACATCTCGTTTTGAAAGAGCTTGCTCATGAGCTCTTACACAGACTTCTGTCGGAATAGTGCATATTGCTAATCCCTGAGCCAAGGTTTTAACTTGAATTTCTGCTGCTTTTTCCAGCATGTACATTAACATAAACGCTTCAGGAATAGTTTCTCCAACAGTCAAAGATCCATGGTTACGCAGAAGCATAACCTTTTTTTTACCCAAGTCACGAACAATAGTAACTTTTTCGTCTTCACGCAATGCAATACCTTCGTAATCATGATAAGCAATATCATCAAACAAATGTAATGCATGTTGAGAGATTGGCAAAAGCCCTTCCATTACTGAACCTACCGCAACCGCATTAGCCGTATGTAAATGTAATACACAATCAACTTCTGGCCTTGCCGCATAAGTTGCTCCGTGCATAACAGAAACAGCGGGATTAATTTCATGATTACTATCACTTAGCATTTTCCCTTCAAAACTAACTTTGATAAGATTTTCAGGTGTAACTTCATCAAAATGCAAACCGAAAGGGTTAATCAAGAAACAATTTGGTTGTTCTGGTACACGTGCTGTAAAATGTGAGTAAATCAAATCTGTCCAACATTGCATTCCAGCTAGGTGATAAGCTGCCGTTAATTCTAGCCGTGCTTTCCATTCACTATCTGATATATTGCACTTCATAATTTTAATCCCTGGATAAGTGTTTACAATTAAAACTTAGAAGACAAATCGTTAATTTTTTATTAATAACTTATTTTTTATTTTAAAACGAAAAAACAAAAAGAATCTGCCACATCAAAAAATTCTTGGAGCTACATTTTTGTATTTTTGCGTATAAATTATCAGCAGTTAGATACTTGAAATAGATCTACTCTAGAACGTTGCGTGTGACTTTAAGACGCATAAAGTCATCACCAGCGTGGTATGATGAACGAGTAAGGGGCGATGCAGCAATCAGTAAAAATCCCTTTGCGCGACCCCTGCTTGCGTATTCGTTAAATTGTTCAGGGGTAATAAAATCCATTACGGCATAGTGCTTAGGTGTTGGTTGTAGGTATTGGCCAATGGTCATGAAATCAACATTAGCTGATCGTAAATCATCCATTACTTGAAAAATTTCGTGCTTTTCTTCGCCAAGACCAACCATTACCCCAGATTTGGTGAAAATTGTGGGGTCGAGCTTTTTCACTGTATCAAGCAACCGTAAGGAATTGAAATACCTGGCACCTGGCCGGACCGATGCGTACAAGCGTGGCACGGTTTCAAGGTTGTGGTTAAATACATCAGGTTTAGCTTTAACAACAATTTCGATGGCGTGTTCTTTACGCAAAAAATCAGGCGTTAGCACTTCAATAGTTGTGTGGGGTGACGCATCACGAATAGCGCGAATTACTTGGGCGAAATGATTCGCGCCGCCATCATCTAAATCATCGCGATCTACTGATGTAATAACCACATGAGACAGCTTCATTTTTGCAACGGCTTTGCCAACACGTTCTGGTTCGTGCGGGTCTAATAGATCAGGTAGTCCTGTTTTAACGTTACAAAACCTACAAGAACGCGTGCAGACATCACCCAAAATCATGAAAGTGGCATGACGCTTTGCCCAACACTCACCAATGTTAGGGCAAGCAGCTTCTTCACACACTGTATGAAGCTTGTGCTCACTTACTATGGTTTTTGTTTCAAAGTATTCTTTTGATGTCGGGGCTTTAACCCGAATCCAATCAGGTTTTTTAAGCTGTGTGGATTCCACAGGCTATCCTTACTGTGTGTTTACGAGGACATTATAGACCGTTAACAAGATAATATCATCGAGTTTTCTAAATATTCTTGGGGCTGTGCCAGATAACAGAATAAAGTGTTATAAGGTACTGCCCCATATTTTATCTTGTTCCAAAAAGACGATCACCTGCATCACCCAGACCTGGAACAATATAAGCATGATCATTAAGTTTTTCATCTAATGCTGCTGTAAAAATTTTAACAAGAGGATGTCGTTTATGGAAAGCACGTACTCCTTCTGGAGCGGCTACAAGTGCCATAAATAGTATATTTTCAGGAGCGCCCCCTGCTTTGACAAGTAGATCAATTGCATACGCAGATGAATTGCCTGTCGCAAGCATTGGGTCAACAACCATAACAATGGTCTTTTTAGTAATAGGTGGTATTTTAAAGAAATACTCTACCGGATTTTTAGTAACTGGATCACGATAAAGACCAATATGCCCAACCGTTGCAGTAGGAACAAGATGATGCAAACCATCAGCCATACCAAGACCTGCACGTAAAATAGGCACAATAATGACATCTTGAGAAAGCTCAAATCCCTTTGTAGTAGCTACTGGAGTTTCAATAGAAATCTCTTTTACTGGTAAAGAACGAGTTACTTCATATCCCATTAAAAGTGCTATTTCGCAAAGAAGCTGAGAAAAAGGAAAACGTTTCGTATTTTTATCACGCATAAGTGTAAGCTTGTGCTGAATCAAAGGGTGTTTTACCACATATAAGTTAGGAAATTCCTTCTTTGATTCTTGAAGATCGTATGCTCTTACTAAGGGCTGTAAAGCTAGATCTTGGGTATTTTGATTTTCAGCACAACTGGTAAGAAACAGAAACGCCATGACAAAAAAACATGGAACAAATGAAAACATTATTATTAATCTCCTTGTTATAGAGCAATAAAAAAATTTATTACTGAATCTCAGCGTTCCTTACCTTAACTTTTTATCAGCTCCTAATCAACAGTGTATCAATTTTTCCAGCTCTTCCTTTAGCAAGCGGCAAAACTCGCTTATTTTACAGATTTGTCGTAAAGTTCTGTAGCTTTTGCCATATAAGTCTAATAACTGGAGAAATCACATATGCTGTTTGAATGTAGCTTTAGAATCTTCTTTCTGCTGGCTTTTGTATTTGCAGCCGCGTTTATGTTTAACTGGATATTGATATATCCTGGGTTGATTTTTATAACCCCCTTGTTTAATGATGTTTTTACTTGGCATGGGCATGAAATGGTTTATGGTTTCACAGTGGCTGTGTTAACAGGATTTTTGTTAACAGCTGTTTCGACATGGACATCAACGCTTCCTATTAAAAAAAATTCTCTTATTCTGCTAACCATAGTTTGGATTATGGGTCGTTTTGTCGTTACATTTCCACTTCTTCCACAAGTGATATCAAGTATTATCGATTTGACGTATCTTCCATTGATGATAATGATTTTTTCGAAACCTCTTCTGACGGCAAAAAATAAAAGAAACTATGTTATCATTGCGTTTTTAGGGCAACTATTTGCATGTAATGTCTTTGTCCACCTGGCTCATTACGGACTAGTGAGTTCATCCTGGGGATACAATGCACTTTATTCAAGCATTGGTGTGATTCTGTTATTTG
>JBAXJB010000037.1:0-14088 GCA_037138055.1 Alphaproteobacteria bacterium
TAAATCTCCTTCACCCATTTATTAAACTTGCTTCAGGGGTTTTGCAGAGGGTTCATAAAAATGTAAAAAATTCACATCATGAACGCGGCACCTCTTTGCAAGGAAGCAATGCCAAGCTAGGATAAATAAAAAAGCGTCTGATAATTTTGCCTGATCTCACTATATTCATCGCTTTCATTCTTCTGATTGCTCTAGTTATTGTAGGAATTAGCTACAAGCGCGTTCTTTTTCAAAAACAAACAGCCGAAGCAAAACTTGGCGCATACCGCATTTTGATTCATCATTTACCTTTTTCTTGGTGCAGTTGGTACGTAGGTGAAGATCGCGTCATAACATCTCAAAATTTTCTGAAATTACTTGGTATAGATGAGCAACGTTCATTTGGACAGCAAGATTTATTTCGTCTTTTTGGACAATCATCGCTAAGTCAGTTTCAACGTGCTTTGCAGCACCTGTACGCATATGGTGGAGAATTCAGTTTACAGTTAACAATAGAGCACCCTCATGAAAGAGAGTTGGTGGTAAATGGATCTTTAATTGAATTTGAGCATTATCAGCATATTTTTCCATCAAAGCTCAGCCCTGTAAAGCAGATGATCATTTTAAGTTTGCAAGATGTCACCGCATCATCAAGCGATCTACGACGTCAACAACGACAATTTATAGAATTTGAGCAAGAATTAGACATGCTTAGACAATACGTTGAGCATATTCCCATTGCCATTTGGTTTCGAGACCTACAAGGACGTATTCGTCACTGCAATAACTTTTATGCAAAAGCACTAGAAACATCTCCTTCGAGAATCATAGCGGAAAGCATTGAATTAATTAAAAAACCATCTAATGTTTTAGTGGAAAATTTAAAAGAACAAACTATAACTCAGCAACATGCAGTGATAGAAGGACAACGAAGACTATTAGAAATTCAAGAAATTCCCATCCCTAAAAAAGGAAGTATAGGATTTGCACGAGATATTACTGAATTAGAGCAGTGGGAAGGTGATCGCCAGCGACACGATCAAGCACAACGCGAAATATTAGAAAATCTTTCAAATCCCATAGCAATTTATGGAGCAGACACTCGTCTTCAATATTTTAATTCAGCCTATCTTAAAATATTCCAATTTCAAGAGGCATTTTTATATAGCAGACCACGATTTAGCGAAGTTTTAGAGGATTTGCGCAAACGACGAAAAATGCAAGAAGTCAATGATTTTCCGAAACATAAAGAAAAACGCAATGCCTTATTTAATACTATCTTTGAGCCAATTCATGAAATCCATCACCAACCGGATGGCGCATTTTTAAAAATGACCCTGTCTCCCCATGCTTTAGGCGGCATTCTACTGATTTTTGAAGATATTACTGATAAGCTAGCGCTAGAACGTGGATACAAAACCCTTCTAGCTGTTCAAAAAGAGACCATTGATAATTTACACGAAGGGTTAGCTGTTGTTGGAAGTGATTTGCGTTTACGCCTTTGCAATAAAGCCTTTAGTGAACTGCTAAAGCTTACTGAAGAACAATATAAAACAGGCGTTCATGTAACAGATATTTTACAAGCTGCGAAGCCTTTGCTGTTTGATGAATCTTTCAACTATTGGAAAGATCATATTCATGAACTATGCGAGAATCGCACTCCATTCACGGAATTAGTTGATTCAGTTAATAGTCTAAAAATCCAAATTTCCTATATTCCCTTGCCTGACGGCTCACACTTATTTAGCTTTGTTGATATTTCAGACAGGTGGAGATTCGAACAAACCATTAGAGAACGTAACGAAGCTTTAGAACAAGCAGATCGGTTTAAAACAGATTTTATTTCTCATGTTTCCTACGAACTGCGTGCACCTTTAAATACCATTGCAGGATTTATTGATATTTTGCGCAATCAATATTTTGGCCCATTAAATGAACGTCAAGTTGATTATTGTCAAGGAATATCAGAGTCCAGTCAAAAACTTATGCAGCTAATTAGTGATATGATCGATTTAGCAAGCATTGAAGCAGGAAAGCTTGCTCTTCATTATCATGAAATTGAACTCGTACGTTTTCTTGAATCATGCTCAGCTCTTATTAAAAATCGTGCATACGACCAAGGTGTTGAATTATCTGTCGTTAACAATACTAACATCGATGTGTTCAATGGAGATGAAAAAAGATTAAAACATGTAATGTTTAATTTATTAAGCAAGGCACTAAAATTTACCTTACCAGGGGGGCGCATTAGCATTGTGGCATTCCATGTTGAAGATCAGCCAGGAATGCTTGGCTTATGTGTTTCAGATAGCGGAATTGGCATTAGCGCAACAGATCAACAAAAGATTTTTGATATGTTTGAGCATGGTGCACGTTTACACACCACAAAAAAAGGAGCTGGCTTAGGCCTACCATTAGTTAAGAAGTTGATAGAATTGCATCAAGGTCAGGTTTACATAGCTTCAAAAGTCAATGAAGGCACTCAGGTTATTCTTCACTTGCCGATAGAGCAACCTCCTTTACTTTGACAAAAAGAAGCACCATCGCTCTTAAAAAATCCTGCCAAGTAGTTCATGCGCAAGCTACCACCTAGAAACCATTCACGATTATACAAGGAATAATTTAGCCCTTTTAACGAAATTGTTTTGAGACCCTGGCTTTCCATTAAACCTACCAATTCAGAAGGCTCAACGAATTTTTGCCAATTGTGAGTGCCAACAGGAACTTTTCGAGTTAAGTATTCAGCGCCCAAAATACCTACCACATAAGAAAATAGCGTGCGGTTCAAAGTTGATAGAATCAACACTCCTCCAGGATTTAATTTTTCTGCAAGATCATTAAGAAAGGTTTGCAAATCATCCACATGCTCAACAACTTCAAGACACGTGACAATATCGTAAGTGTGTTTTAAATTTTTAAAATCATCACATAGGTAATTAATATCTAGATTTTGTTCAAGAGCATGAGATTTTGCTACCTTAATAGCTTGAAAGCTTGCGTCAATTCCAGTAACCACGGACCCTAGCCTTGCAAGAGGTTCACAAACAATGCCCCCACCGCAACCCACATCAAGCACTTTTAGATTTTTCAAGCCATCTGGAAAAAAAGTCTGCTTGGCCATATCTTTAATAAAACTAATCCTAGCTGGATTCATGGAATGCAGCACACCAAATGCCCCTTGTTCATTCCACCACTGAGATGAAAGATTATCAAAATGATCAGTTTGCGGGGCATTTTTCATTATTATTTAAAATTCCTTTTCAACAATTTCAATTTTTGTTTTATATTGAGCATTCGCTCTCTTGATATTTACCATTCAACATACCATATTCAGATCATGGCACTTTACATTTTAAAATTCGGTGGGACTTCCGTCGCAAATCTAGCACGACTAGAGCATGCTGCCCAAGTTATTCGCCAGGAAATACTTAACGGCAACCAAGTTGTTGCTGTTGTATCTGCTATGGCCGGCATTACAGATCAATTGGTTGGGTATTCCAAAGCGTTATGTCCCCATGAAGCAACTCCTGAACATGATGTGGTTGCAAGCGCAGGAGAGCAGGTAACTGCTGGGTTACTAGCTTTAGCTTTAAAAAAAGCTGGAATGAAAGCACGTTCGTTTTTATCATGGCAAATTCCTATTCATACAGACTCTGTAGCTACTAACGCACGTATTCAACATATTAACCCAGATAAAATATTACAAAGCCTTGGCTCTGGAGAAATTCCCGTAGTCTCTGGATTTCAAGGACTCAGCAAAGAAGGCATGATTACGACCATTGGTCGAGGTGGATCTGACACTACAGCAGTTGCGATGGCAGTTGCTCTAAAGGCTGACCGCTGCGATATTTACACAGATGTTGACGGCGTATACACAGCAGATCCTCAGCTAGTTCCTGAAGCGCGCCGTCAAGATACGTTAAGCTACAGTGAAATGTTTGAAATGGCAGCAGCTGGTGCTAAGGTTTTGCAAGCACGCTCTGTTGAAATGGCCATGAAACATGGTGTTCGATTACGTGTGTTATCAAGCCTGACAGATTCTCCTAAAGGAACTGAGATTATTGAAGACAAATATGCCGTAGAAAAAGAAAATATCACTGGCATTGTGCATAGCCTACAAGAAGCAAAAGTCACCTTGAAAAATTTAAAAGATCAGCCAGGTATTGCCGCCAAGCTTTATACAACTATGGGGCAGTCAGATATCTTAATAGATATGGTAACTCAGTCGCATACTCGTGAAGGTTGTTGCGATATGGACGGCATGATTAGCCGTAATGATATTGAGCGCTTTAGCGAAACAATGAATAATTTCAAAGAAAGCCTTGGTTTTTCTGATATATCGATTGATAAAAATGTTGCAAAAATCACTGTTATTGGAATTGGTCTTCGCAGCAACATGGATATTCCAGCATTAATATGTAGAACGTTAGCAGATGAGGGGATTAACATTCATATGATTTATTCATCTGAAATTAAAATGTCTCTTGTTATTAATCAACAATCTTTACAACCTGCTTTGACAGCTCTTCACAAGGTGTTTTGCCTTGATCAATCTTCTTCACAAAAGGCCGCTTAAAATGACATATTCTTCCACTTCTCTTGAACATTTGAGTAAGCGAGGATGTGAATTTCTTGGAACGAAGTATGCAATTTTAGGCGGAGCAATGACGTGGGTATCAAACCATCATTTAGTTGCTGCGATTTCAAATGCCGGTGGTTTCGGGGTATTAGCTAGTGGTGCAATGTCTCCTGATATATTGTCTCAAGAAATTACTAAAACAAAAACGATAACCACTAAACCTTTCGGTGTGAATTTAATCACGATGCACCCTATGCTTGAACAAATGATTGATGTTTGTGGACAGCACAAAATACGTCACGTAGTTTTGGCAGGCGGACTGCCAAATTCTGCCAGTTTTACTCGATTGAAAGAACATGGATGCTTAGTAATTGGTTTTGCTCCTGCTCTGGTGATTGCTAAAAAGCTTATAAAAATGGGAGCAGATGCATTAGTAATTGAAGGAAGTGAAGCAGGTGGACACATTGGTCCTGTTTCAACCAGCGTTTTAGCCCAAGAAATTCTTCCACAAATACATGAAGTTCCTGTATTTGTAGCCGGTGGAATTGGTCGTGGAGAAGCATTAATTTCCTATTTAAAGATGGGCGCAAGCGGATGTCAACTTGGCACGCGCTTCGTGTGTGCTGAAGAATCACCCGCTCATGAGAACTTCAAACAAGCTTTCATTAAAGCTCAAGCCCGCGATGCGATTATATCATTACAACTTGATCAACGATTTCCTGTCATTCCAGTAAGAGCTTTGGCTAACAAAGCAACAAAGGAATTTTTGTCAGTACAAGCGAATGTAATTAAAGAATATGACAGTGGAGCTATCGACCTAAAAGAAGCTCAGCTAAAAATAGAGCATTATTGGGCAGGAGCTTTACGACGCGCAGTGATTGACGGCGACATTGAAAATGGATCGTTAATGGCGGGACAAAGTGTAGGCATGGTAGATAAAATTCAAGCAACTGAAGACATTATAAGCGAGCTGGTTGAACAAGCTAATATTTTTTTAGGAGAAAACCAACCTAAAGTCGCTTAATTAAGAAGCTTAATAACTTCGAGTATTTTACGTACAAATGAACAAGCTACTTGAATCCAAATCATTCGTTCATCATACTATCAGCAATATCGAGCACGTTGAAAAATAAGATGTCACAATTAGACACTATCCCTCCTCAGCTTCTACGTTTTGGCGATGCTACGCTATATGAAACATCACTCCCTTTCAAGTTGCCTGACGAAATGCCTTTGGTGCACCAAACGTTACAACTTATGGAACAAGCAACTAAGAACTTGGGAATTGTTGGCATTGCCGCTCCACAGATAGGAATTTTAAAACATCTTGTTATGTTTGAAGTGCCTGCTGAACACCCACGATATAAAACTGACGGTGTAGCAATCCCAATGAGAGCGCTAATCAACCCCAGTTATAGACCCTTAAGTAATGAGCAAAATCTTGGATGGGAAGCTTGTCTATCCATTTCCGGAATGATGGGGAAAGTTCCAAGGTATACGCATATCGAATATACCTATACAGATCTTGAAGGAAAGATTCATACACATGAAGCATCCCATTTTCATGCAAGGGTTGTGCAGCATGAGCTGGATCATTTGGATGGGATTTTGTATCCGTTACGCATTAAAGACATGCGAACGTTTGGTTTTAGAGAAGAAATTATAATATCTGAAGCATTCTTAGAAAACAGAGAGTAAAACCAGAAGCAAAGTATATTTATGAAGCTTAATTTATCACCCCCTATCTGGCTTATCGTTATTATTGCTGGAATAGGTCAACTTTCAGAAACTGTTTATTCTCCTGCTTTACCTACAATTGCGCACGCACTTAAGGTAGAAGCCGCTTGGATTGAGTACACTTTAACAATTTATCTTTTAAGCTTTGGTCTAGGAACTTTATTTTGGGGGCGTTTGTCAGATTATTTTGGTCGTAGACTATGCGTTTTAGCAGGTCTTGGTGTGTATATATTAGGGTCATTTGGTTGCTACATGAGTGATTCATTATATTTATTAATGATCAGCAGGTTTGTTCAAGGATTTGGTGGTAGCATTGGTAGTGTTTTAGCGCAAGCTATTTGCCGCGATGCATTTTCTGGCCCTGCACTTGGAAAGGCTTATTCATCAATCGTCGGTGCTTTAGCTTTTTTCCCAGCTGTTGGACCAATTATTGGTGGAATAATAACTCAGAAATTCAACTGGCCTATGATATTTATTTTCTTAATTTTTTGTGGCATTCTCATTTTTCTTATAACAGTAAAAAAATTACCAGAAACACTATCAACACATCAGAAAAACTTGCCCAGCTTATCTACTGTTCTATGTCAATTAGCAAAAGACCAAAAAGTTATAGGTTTTGGATTGCTTGTAGCAATGTGTAACGGAATTACTTTTAGTTACTATGCAGAAGGACCGTTTTATCTTATTGAATTACTGGGCCTATCGCCCAGTCAATATGGAACAACTTTTGTGTTAATGGCTTTCTCTACAATTATAGGAAGTCTTGTTTCTGGGAAAATGCAGACTCGCGTTGATCCTTTAACAATTATAAGCTATGGGCTTGGTGTTATTTTATTAAGCAATTTTTTATTTTTCGGAAGCGTACTATTTAAGAGTATTTTTCACATTTCAAAATCAGGAATGTTAATTTTAACGATCGCCTTTATGATGGCAAACATGGCGGGTATATGTGTGGTAACATCAAATGCTTTAGCAATATCACTGAAAGATTATAAACATGCCATAGGAACTGCTTCATCGCTGTTTGGTTTTTTTTACTATATAGGCATATCTCTATGCACCTTCGGTGTGGGATTAATACATAATGGCACACTAGTTCCAATGCCATTATATTTTTTGGGATTAGCCGTGCTGATGGCTGGTGCATTTAAAATGCTTAAAAAGCCAATAAATTTAACAAGCTAAAATAATTTCTAATAGCCATTTAAATCAAAAACTTGCAATGACTCTATTTCGTGCAACTCTTCAGAACAGTGATGGGTAAAAATAATTGTCTTTTTTAAATTTAGCTGAGTATTGATCCACATATACGCTTGAGAACATCCGCGAGAATCTAAATGCGAAAAAGGCTCATCCAACAAAATGAGTGATTTCGAATTATGCAACGTTAACCACAATGCAACTAAACGTTGTTGCCCTGTCGATAAGTCTTTGTAGATTATCTGTAGAAATTCTGGCCAAGGAAAATCTAACTGTGTAGACATAAAATAAGATAACTGCTGCTGCACGGTCAGCTGAGGCTTTAATGCGTTTTTTATACCTAAATATGCAAATTGTGCGTCGACTTGAACCATACCTTTTTTTGGTTCAATTTCTTTCAAAAGTAATTTTAAAAAGGTTGTTTTGCCAGCACCATTTGACCCACATATTGCTAAAGCTGTACCGGGATACGCAGAAATATCTATAGGGAACAGACCTGAGATGCGAATGTAGGGGTGAACTAAACCCGAAGCTTGCATAGACATTTGCGATCTCTCACTAATATAGCTAAAATGCATGTAGTTATTTTCAATTTGTTATTATGACGAATTTACCACATTTCACAATGGCTAAGTCTCTTGTTACAGAAGAAGGCAAATTACTCTTTAAGCAGTGGCTGAAGTCACCCATGCAAATTGGGACATTTGCCTCCATATCTTTAAAACTTGCTCATTTGACTGCAAACCAACTTGAAGTAAACAATAACCCAACAGTTATTGAAATTGGTGCAGGAACAGGGCGTTTAACCCAAGCTCTCTTAGCCAAAGGTGTAAATATTGATAAGCTTGCAATGGTTGAACTTGATCCCAAAATGTGTGATTTCTTGAAATGTTCACTACAAAGTCTTTACCAAGAAAAAACAAAATTCAAGATTATTCAAGGAAACGCAGAAAGATTATCCAGCCTTATTCCAAAAGCATGGATCGGAAAAGTTGATTACGTTGTTTCTGCTATTCCCTTAATGTGTTTTGAAGAGGCAGTGCGTGAGCGTATTATCCAAGCAGCTTTAGATGTGTTAAATCCGGTTACAGGTTCGATTTACCATGTTACATATAGCCCAGTGTCTCCAATAAAATTTATGGAGGGGGATATTTTACAAAAACGAGTTGTATCATTGTGGGGAAATATGCCGCCTGGATTTGTATGGAAATTCACTCCGAAACGTTATTCACATAACTTTTCATAATGCATAATCACAAGAGCATTATTCTTTTTACATTAAAAATTGAAAGAGCTGGTTTATGATAGATTGGCGATCAATTTTCTTTGTGATCGGCGCAATGATTGCAAGCGTTTCTGCGGTTATGCTTATTCCTATAGGACACGGTTATTTGTTTGGGGAAACACAAGACTGGCAGCTTTTCTTGATTCCTTTCTTTATCACAAGCAGCACTGGAATATTGTTGGCCCTTACAAACTATCAAAAAAACCAAATAAAACTCGGAATTCGTGAAGCTTTCTTGTTAACTTTTTTGTCTTGGGTTATTTGCAGTTTTTTTTCAGGATTGCCAATATATTGGCTATCCCCAAATTGCACATTCGTCAATGCGCTTTTTGAATCAGTGTCTGCTTTAACAACAACTGGATTTTCAACTCTTAGTAATTTAGAAGAGCTCCCCAAATGCCTTATTCTATGGCGCGCCATTTTGCAGTGGTTAGGTGGAATTGGAATTATCGTTATGGCGATTACCATTTTTCCTGTGTTGCGTATTGGAGGAATGCAATTGTTTCGCAGTGAATTTTCAGATAGATCTGAAAAAATTCTCCCAAGAGTTTCACAAATCGCAACAGGCATTTTATGTGCCTATTCCTTATTTACAATTATAGGGTGTGCAAGCTTAAGCTTATGCGGAATGGAAAGTTTTGATGCGTTTTGTCACGCAGCTTCAGCAATTTCCACAGGCGGACTTTCAACAAGAGATACTGGACTAGTAACTTTTGATAGCCCTTCTGTAGAAGTAATTTTAATGATCCTAATGATTATTGGTGGAAGCACCCTAATGTTATATATAAGGCTATGGCAAGGTGACTACAAAAGCATTATTCGCGATCAGCAACTTAAGGGCTATCTTATGGCACTTTTCCTTGCAAGTGCATCTCTTAGTCTTTGTTTAGCATTTCAAGGAAAAACACTTGTAGATAGCATACGCATGGGTTGCTTCGTTGCTATTTCCACCTTAACAACAACAGGGTTTGTTTTATTTAATTACATGGACTTTGGCCCAACAATAATTACGCTAATTTTTCTATTATCTTTTATTGGTGGAAGCACCGGATCTACTTCGGGAGGCATTAAAATTTTCCGCTTCCAAATTATTACTGCGTTTATTCATAATCATTTGAAACAGCTGCGACGCCCTCACGGGGTATTTATTCCTATGTACCAAGGACAAAAAATTTCTGATCAATTAGTAGCGTCTGTCTTTTCTTTTATAGGGCTATATTTTGTAACCGTGGCTGTGCTTTCCATATTGCTTTCATTAACTGGACTTGATTTTGTAAGTTCATTATCTGGAGCTGTCGCAAGCGTAGGAAATATTGGCGCAGGACTTGGAAATGTTCTGGGGCCTGTTAGTAACGTAGATTCAATTCCACTTTTTTCAAAAATATTTTTAATGGCAGGAATGATACTTGGACGACTTGAATTGCTAACTGCTCTTGTGTTTTTATCACCAAGCTTTTGGCGTCGTTAAATTTTGGCTAATCTCATTCCCTTTTTAAAAAAACCATGATACCTTTCTTGTGAAGGTTGCCTGGACAAGTGCCGCGCTAATCCGGTCAGGTTCGGAAGAAAGCAGCCGTAACGATTGGTAGTTGGGTCAGCGCAGCCTTCATAAATGGAAAAATTATGTCATATCGTGTTTTAGCCCGTAAATATAGACCTCAAAATCTTGAACAATTAGTTGGTCAAGAAAATTTAGCGCAGAGTCTAAAAAATGCATTTGAGAATGATCGCGTTCCGCATGCAATTTTGCTTCATGGTATTCGTGGAGTTGGTAAAACAACAACAGCACGCATTATTGCTAAAAGTTTAAACTGCTTAGGACCTGATGGAACGCTGAAGCAACCTCAGGTTACACCATGCGATATTTGTGTGTCATGTCAGGGCATTTTATCAGACCGACACATGGATGTTGTGGAAATTGACGCAGCAAGCCATACCGGTGTTGATGATATGCGTGAACTTACCGAATCTTCTCGTTATAAAGCTGTGCAAGGTCGTTACAAAATTTTCATCATCGATGAAGTTCACATGCTTTCAAAATCTGCGTTTAATGCACTTTTAAAAACATTGGAAGAACCTCCTCCTCATGTAAAATTTATTTTCGCTACTACAGAGATTAAAAAAATTCCAGATACAATTTTGTCACGTTGTATGCGCTTTGATTTAAGCGTAATGCAACCAGCAAAAATTATTAAGCATTTACAGGATATTTTGGAAAAAGAGAGTGTTCTTGCTGAAGCAGATGCACTAGCAATGATTGCTCGTGCTGCTGATGGATCAATGCGTGACGCTCTTAGCATAACTGATCAAGCTATTATGCTAAGTGGCAGCACAACAGTTTCTGTGACAATTGTTGAGGCAATGCTTGGCCTTAGTAGCCGTGATGCGCTATTTGGTATTTTTGAGTCTATTTTTAAAGGCAACATTGAACAAGCAATACAAAGTCTTCATACAATTTATGATAATGGCGGAGATCCCTTGTTAATTACACAAGACCTTATACATATTTTGTATTGGGTAATTTGTTTAAAGAATGTGCCATCTCTTTCAAAAGATATCGCGTGGCCAGAAGCCGACCGTCAAAAAGGTCAGCAATTAGCGACTTCATTACCGACAAGCGTATTATTGCAGAGTTGGGATCTCATGCAGAAATCGCACGATGATGTTAGAAATAGTCATCAACCTTCACAAGCCTTAGACATTGCCTTAATGCGCCTAGCTTTTGTTAAAGATGTTTTGGCAAATCCTTCTGCTGTTTCTGGTGGACAAAACGTTCAATCTTCGTCTGTTACAAGCAGTGTTAGTCGTGCATCAATGCCGCAAACCTTTGAAGCTATGGCAGATTTGCTATTGTATGCAAAAGAAGGCTTGCTTCATGGCCATGTGCTGCATGATGTGCATTTGATTTCTTATGCTCCTGGGCACCTGGTTTGCGGTCTTAGCGGCCGTGCTCCAAAAAACTTTGGAAAGCTCTTAAAAGAGGCCTGTGAACGCATTACTAAGCATCCATGGAACATTGAGCTTCGCCAAGATAATTCCACCCCAACTATTGTTCAGGCCAAAGCTATTGAGCGAGAAAATCTTCGCCAACAAGCACTTGACCATCCGTTAATAAAAGAAATTTTGCATGTATTTCCTGATGCAAAAGTGACAATAAACTAGGAGACGTTTATGAAAAACATGAATCAAATTTTGAAACAAGCTCAGCAGATGCAACAAAAAATGCAAGAAGTTCAGCAAAAAAGCGAATCGATTGCACAAGAAGGCAGTGCGGGCGGAGGAATGGTAACATCAACCGTCAATGGAAAAGGTCAATTACTAAGTATTAAAATAGACCCTTCAATTGTAAGCAAAGATGATGTTGAAATGCTGGAAGATTTAATCATTGCTTCATTTAATGATGCAAAAAACAAAGTTGATGAACGCATGAACCAAGAAATGTCTAGCATTACAGGCGGATTAAATATTCCAGGCCTAAAACTCCCCTTCTAAGGTTTTTATTGACAACACCTTTTGTTTCAGGCTAAAAATGGATACTTTTGATAACTATTATTTATAAGGACTTCGGATCAGATGACTAAGCGTATTGCCGCTAAACACAAGATCGACCGCCGTTTAGGCGTGAATTTATGGGGTAGAGCAAAAAGCCCGTTCAATTCCCGCAATTATGGACCAGGTCAGCATGGTCAGCAACGTAGCAAGCCTTCCGATTATGGAGTTCAGCTTCGTGCAAAACAGAAATTAAAGGGTTACTATGGAAACATTAGCGAACGTCAGTTCCGTCGTTTCTATCAAGAAGCGATTCGTCGCCGTGGTGACACATCAGAAAACCTGATTGAGTTGCTAGAGCGTCGCCTAGATGCAGTTGTATACCGTATGAAGTTTGTGGCAACAGTTTTTGCTTCACGTCAAATTGTGAACCATGGACACATTGCAGTTAACGGTAAACGCGTAAATATTCCTTCATATCTTGTAAAAGATGGTGATGAGATTTCTGTTATGCCTAGCATGAAAGAAAATATTAATGTTCTTGCTGCTGCAGAATTAGCAGAACGTGACATTCCTGAGTACATGGATGTTGACCAAAAAGCTCAAAAAGGTAAATTTGTTCGCGGACCAAAGCTTGCAGATGTTCCTTATCCAGTTCAAATGGAACCTCATCTTGTAATCGAATTCTATTCACGTTAATTTCTTTTTTATTGTGATAATGGGGGCGAAAGCCCCTATTTTTTTGCCAACTATGGAGACCTTATGATTAATCCAAGCCATCATGTACACAGCGAACATTGTCATCACGACCATGACGAACAAGAAGTATCTGTTACTATTCATAGCGATGCTGATTTTGATGGTATGCGCAAAGCTGGAAAGCTAGCAGCACAAACTTTGGATTATATTACCCCGTTTGTTAAAGAAGGCATTACTACAGAAGAGCTTGATAAGCTGTGTCATGAATATATTATAAAAAACAATGCTAAGGCGGCTCCACTTAGATATCGGGGCTATCCTAAGTCTATATGTACTTCTATCAACCATGTTGTATGTCATGGTATTCCGGGACCTAAAAAGCTAAAAGACGGAGATATCATAAACATCGATGTCACCGTTATTTTAAATGGTTGGTATGGAGATACCAGTCGCATGTTCTGCATTGGTAAAGTTGGCGTTAGAGGCCGAAAATTAGTTGAAGTTACTTACGAAGCAATGATGCGAGGCATTGAAGTAGTAAAACCTGGAGCTACTCTAGGCGATATTGGACATGCTATTCAGAAATATGCTGAATCAAATGGCTTTTCTGTTGTTCGTGATTTTTGTGGTCATGGAATCGGGCGCGTTTTCCACTGCGAACCTAGCATTGTTCATTATGGAAAAGCAGGCCATGGCCTTGAACTGAAAAAAGGCATGTTTTTTACCATTGAACCTATGATTAACGCAGGAAAGTTCGGTGTAAAGGTTCTTGAAGATGGGTGGACGGCAGTTACCCGTGACATGTCACTTTCCGCACAATGGGAGCATAGCCTTGGAGTTACTGAAACAGGCTATGAAATCTTTACCGCTAGCTAAGACTACCCAAATCCATAGTGACCACGCAAATGAACTAAAAATTTTGGTTTAAAGTCATGCATTGCTTCTGGAGATAAATCATCAAAATAATTGGGCCGATGAGATTTAAAATATTTCCATGCTCTCTTCGTCGTTATTGCTTTTGGAACTTTTGTTGCGATTAAACCATCAACGTGTATTTTAACACTTTTTGATCAGCGACAATTAGAAATACCTGAAACGACAATTAAAAGTTCCACTAAAA
>JBAXJB010000038.1:0-13422 GCA_037138055.1 Alphaproteobacteria bacterium
TCTTTTTAGGAGAGCATATCACTCTTTATTATCTCGTGACTACACTATCTAATTGTCGCTGATCAATTATGCAGGTTTAGGTGATTTGAGGTCAGTTTGACCTCAAATTCCTACTATAGATATTCAATAAGATAGGGGCTTGCCATTAGGCGAGATAATGAGGCTTCTCTTCTTACAGGAGACAGTGGAGAGCTTATATCTACAAGACCGCTAAATTCTGACCAATGGCTTTCTTGAGAAAACCCGCGTTGTGGACTGCTTAAAGTGGTAAGGTTGGTTTGACCTGCTTCTAAAAATGGCGGAAGAAAGATAAAGCTTTGGTTAGAAAGCACGCCAGTCGGAACAAGACCTATTTCATCAACGTGCTCTTCAACTTGCTCTTCAGCAGATTGAGTGAATAATCCATTATACAAAGGGCTGCTCAATAGATTGTAATTTATTGAAATTTCTCTTACAGGTGAAGGTGAAGAAAAAGTATTTTGTTGTGACATACCAGAAGGAGATGATGGTATCGTATGTAACGAGTCGTCACCATCAAAATAGCCTAATGGATAAATGAAGCTATCTTGCGAATTACCAAGTTGTTGACTGATTGGGGCTCCAAAATTGCTTTGTGCTGTATCTAAAGAGGCATTTGGGTCCAAACAATCAGCACCTGAAACAACAACTATTTGGCTAACAGGCTCAGTTCTTAAACTGCCATCAGCAACAGTTGCAGGTTCAGGAAAGAATGCTTTTTGTGCTTTTCTTGCACCTGAACAAAGGGTAGGATTTTTTCTTTTTTTTGTTTCTACTAGTGCATGCTGTGGGGAAATACGAGCAACCGTGTTTGGTGATACTTCAAAATAATTCGCCAAAGTATTGCTTTTTTTAAGATTGTTATATGTACTTTTTAATTGTTCTATGGTGCGTCTTTTAGTGTCTGATTTGAAATATGTTCCCGCAATCATACCCCAACTCATTTTATGTTCTTTAACTGCGTTAACAAGCACAAAGAGTTCAGTTTGACTTAAGGGGGTCCTATCGATTGCAGGGTCTAAATGTACTGTATAGCGAGTATAGCATTGTTTCTTTGTTCTTCCTGCTATTGCTATATCTTTCCAGTTTTTACTGCTTGAGTTTCTTTGCATTATAAGCTCTGCATCTTCTTCAGCTGTCCATGGTTTCATAGCGTATAGAGAAAATGTAAAGGATGAAGTTATTAAAAGTATTAATACTAAAATTTTAATCATAATTTATACAGTTCTTAGTTGATAATAGGTAGTAAAAATACTGTAAGCAAATTAAAAAAGCAATAAAAAAATATCACAATGTATTAAAGATGCTATTGATGTTTTTGTGGTGCGGTAGCTATAGAGAATTTTGGGATAAAAAGTCATCCTGATCTAGTGTTTTTATATTGAATTCTCTGAGTATGGCGGCATCATGATCAAAGGAACCATCTTCCTCAAAAACCGATCCAAGTTCAGGACCACCTAAAATTCTGTCGAGCACAATGTCTGTTGAGGACAACGATTGCTGATCACTTACTGAATTGCTAGGGAGATGTATGGGAGCGTTATCAGGTGCGACTAATCCAGAATGAGTCACGTTACTAGATAGCATTAAGAGTGACGGCATTATGAGAGGCTGAAAATTTAGTGGAAGTTGTGCGTTAGATAAAAGATGGGAGCCACCTGAAGGTGCTGATGAATAAGGTAGTTGTGCGTGGAAAACACTACTTGTGCCTGTGGGGTTGGGGACTTTCCTTTTCTTATTAGTGCTGCATGAACTGGCTGAAGGAAGTGCTGAAAAAACTTGCTGTAGTGTTGCAGTAGGGGCTTCTTCCAAATGCTTTTCATGTGAGGCTGTACGTTTTTTGTTTGTTCTTCCTAAATCTGATCTGTGTTGTGAATGCCAAATATTTTTTAAGTGTAAGTCTGTTCTTCTTTTTCCATTTGCTAATGTGAACAATGTTTTTGAAATTTTCCCCCATTGTGGACCGAGTTCCTTAACAGCTAATTCAAGTGTTGAAATTTCTACATCAGAAAGTGGGGTTTTATCTATCATTGGATCTAGGTGACACATATAGCGTTCACGACATTGCTTGTTTGCTTTACCTGTAACTTCTGCAGCTATTGTTGACCAAGAGTCTCCACTATGCTTTTGAATGCTGTTCATTAACTGCATATCTTGCTCTTGGGTCCAGCAAGCCTTAGGAGCCGCATAACTGCAATGTAGAGTTGCAAAAAACGACAAAAATAAGATTCTAATCATAAATATATAGTTTAAGAATATGGTTTATTTTAAAATAATAGTTTAATTATATCCACTTCAATGCATAAACGTCATGGATAAAAATTTAACAAGAGTATTCTTAGCTTTAAAATTATCATGCACGGAGTCAATAAATGGTTAACAAACACCTTGAATTTAAGAAAGTAAGATGTAGTTCTGTTTTTCATAAAAAATTGATATAACTGAATCTTATTCCTTGACATAGTCTACGTTTTTCGCTTTATTAGCACTCATAAAGATTGAGTGCTAACAGCCCAATTTTGAACTTTAAAAACTAAATCAAAAGGAGAGAGCATATGAAATTTCGCCCCTTGCATGACCGTGTAATGGTCAAACGCATTGAACAAGAAGGAAAAACTGCTGGCGGGATCATTATCCCAGACACAGTAAAAGAAAAGCCTATGGAAGGCGAAGTTGTAGCGGTTGGATCTGGTGCACGTAACGAGCAAGGAAGCGTTGTTGCTTTGGACGTAAAATCAGGCGATCGCGTGTTATTTGGTAAGTGGTCAGGCACTGAAATTAAGATTGATGGCCAAGACTACCTAGTGATGAAGGAATCCGACATCATGGGCATTATTGAAAAAGCCGCTTAACCTACTCAATTCATATATTTAAGGAGAATATAACATGGCTGCAAAAGAAGTACGCTTTAATACAGACGCTCGCGACAAAATGTTGCGCGGTGTTGATATCTTGGCCGATGCGGTAAAGGTAACACTTGGACCAAAAGGTCGTAACGTTGTAATTGAAAAATCTTATGGTGCTCCTCGCATCACTAAAGACGGTGTTTCAGTTGCTAAGGAAATTGAATTATCAGATCGCTTTGAAAACATGGGCGCTCAAATGTTGCGTGAAGTTGCTAGCAAAACCAGTGATTTAGCTGGTGATGGTACTACAACTGCAACTGTTTTGGCTCAGGCTATTGTTCGCGAAGGTGTTAAAGCCGTTGCTGCTGGCATGAACCCAATGGACGTTAAGCGTGGCGTTGATATGGCTGTTGAAGTAGTTATTGCAAACATAAAGAAAAATAGCCGTCCAGTTTCTACAAATGAAGAAATTGCACAAGTTGCTACTATTTCTGCAAACGGCGAACGTGAAATTGGTTTGATGCTTGCTGAAGCTGTACAAAAAGTTGGTAAAGAAGGCGTTATCACTATTGAAGAAGCAAAATCTTTACAGACAGAACTTGATGTCGTTGAAGGTATGCAATTTGACCGTGGCTACATTTCTCCATATTTTGTGACCAATTCTGAAAAAATGGTTTGTGAACTAGAGAATCCTTACATTCTTATTATTGAAAAGAAACTTTCAGGTCTACAAGCAATGCTTCCAGTTCTAGAAACTGTAGTGCAATCAGGTCGTCCACTAATGATTATTGCGGAAGATGTTGAAGGCGAAGCGCTTGCAACATTGGTTGTAAACAAGCTACGTGGTGGTCTAAAAGTTGCTGCAGTGAAAGCTCCTGGTTTTGGTGATCGTCGCAAAGCTATGGTTGAAGATATTGCTATCCTAACTGGTGGTACTGTTGTTTCTGAAGATATGGGCATTAAGCTTGAAAATGTAGACATTTCCATGCTTGGTACTGCTAAAAAAGTTGTTATCAGCAAAGATGATACTGTTATCGTTGATGGCGTTGGTAGTAAAGACCAAATCCAGGCTCGTTGTGCGCAAATTCGCGCGCAAGTTGCTGAAACGACTTCAGACTATGACCGTGAGAAATTGCAAGAACGCCTAGCAAAGCTTAGCGGCGGTGTTGCTGTTATCCGTGTTGGTGGTGCAACTGAATTAGAAGTTAAAGAACGCAAGGACCGCGTTGAAGATGCTATGCATGCAACACGCGCTGCTATCGAAGAAGGTATTGTTCCTGGTGGTGGTGTAGCGTTGCTTCGTAGCTTAAAAGCTATTGAAAGCTTAAAAGGTGCTAATGGAGATCAAGAAGTTGGTATTCGCATTGTTCGTCAAGCAATAACAACTCCTTGCCGTCAGATTGCTATTAACGCAGGTGCGGATGGATCAATTGTTGTAGGTAAAATCCTTGACAATGATGCTTTCTCATATGGTTTCGATGCACAAAGCGGTGAATACGTTGACATGATTAAGTCTGGTATTATTGACCCAACTAAAGTTGTGCGTACAGCACTTCAAGATGCAGCATCAATTGCAAGCCTACTTATTACAACTGAAGCAATGATTGCGGAAAAGCCTGAAGCTAAATCTTCAGCTCCTGCAGGCATGCCAGGTGGTATGGGTGGCATGGGCGGTATGGGTGGAATGGATTATTAATCCACCAACTATGTCATTCCCGTGAAAACGGGAATCCATCTTCTATTAAGCAGGCCTCAATTTGGGGCCTGTTTTTTTATTACGAATATTTCAAAAAGTATTGTAATTATATTTTGTTATACTTATATTACTTTTATCATTGGACTTAGGTAATTTACTCATGGGGGATTCGATGAGAGATTTTATTCGCTTTTTTCAGATTCATACAGGAACTTCAAGGGTAGATTTCTCTTTTTTCTTTTTCATTGCTACCTGCATTATATTGATTGTCACTCGAATTTTTAAAATAGTGTATGAAGCAACTTCTGAGTCGGCCAGTGCTACTCCATCGGAATTAGCAGCAAATTATCTTAGATGCATAGATCCAGGAGTGTACATTCCCCTGCTTGAGACACCGCAAGAAATAATTACTGAAATTCCAACCGGAGCTGTTACGCACTCAGGTAGTGGCCTTACTTATGGAAAGTCATTCACTGCAAAGAATCAAGCGCCAGTAGATTTCACAGCAAGTTTGCTGATTGGACGTGGTAGTTGGAGTAAAGCTACTATCGAAGCTTCAGGCGCGAATATAACGGATGTGGGTTGTGGATTAGGGCTAAGTGCCGTTTCATTTATGTCAAAGGTTATCACTACTTATAGAAGTGAAGGTTGGCATTTGGATCATCCAATTCAGTTTGATTTGTGCGATATTAACCTAGCACATCAAACAGCACTTCAAGCATTGGCGGCATTAGTAAACGCTGCATACCCCGAGTATTTTCATGTAACCGCTACCTGTAGCGCTTAATGTTATGCATTACATCCCCGAAGTAAAATAGGTTTTATGCAAAATCTTTTGGTTCTATGCCAAGCTTTACACAGTCAGATTCAAATACCATTGGATATTTTAGGCCAAATAAATTTTCAGAAGTAAGTGGCAAAGGGATTCTTAAAGCCCCTGCTATCTTCAAAGCGACTAAAACCAAATCGCCTGGTAGTTTTACAAATCGTGGCTTAAGTCCTAATTTTTTGAAAATGAGTGCGTAAAAATCTTTGATAGGATAGGGAGTAGGGTGTGCCAGGGTATATGCTCCGGAAAGTTTTTTCTTGATAACAGTTATAATTCCTTGCACCAGCTCATCAAGATGAACAATTTGTAGGTGTTGTTGCCCTCCCCAAAACAATGGAGCAAATTTTAACGTTTTAATTGAATTCTCAAGGCGTTTATAAATACCGCCATCACCAATAACAAATCCCGGGCGAACGATCGTATCAGTTGCTAAAAGATGCTTTTCTAGCTGATACTTTGAGCGTCCATAGAATGAACGGGCATTCTCATGGGCAGAACAAGAAGATAAGAAAATAATAGGAATATGTGCCTTATGGCAAAAATCAAAAAGTGACTTTGAGCCTTCTATATTGGCTTGAGAGGACTTCTTTAGATCTTTTGCCTGTGTTGTGTAAGCGGCGTGCACAAGAGCAGTTACATCGCTGGGAATATTTTTAAATGTCATAGGGTCATTTAAATCAAACAACGTATCGCTAGCAATTGGATTTCGACACAAACCAATTGTTTCGATGCCTTCTTGAATACAAGCCTCTTTTAAAGCACTGCCGATAAAACCGTTTGAACCTGTAATTGCGATTTTCATAAAGCTTCACTTAAACGGTGAGTATTTGCCATAATCGTGAAAGTTAAACCACGTGATGGTAAATAAGTCCATCCTGAGCTATCAAAAACGTAAACATTTTTTGTAGCGTGTACGAGGCCATGTTCATTCATGCCAATTGGATGTCGATTAGGGGCACTTATGGGGATAGTGCCAGCGTAATGAATACTTGCTCCCATTTTTGTTTTAACCATACCTATGGGTACGCAGCGAAGTTTTAATAGGTTTCGCATTAGTGCACAGACACCATTCACAATAGGGAAAGGAAAATCAACCTGCAAAGTAGGAAGAGCTTCACCTGATAGCGCTTTTATTGCTTGGATTGAACGTTGAGAACTTCCATCATCTGCAAAGTGAGCGCCAACGATAACTAAAGATTCCACCAAGCTTCTCCAAAATAAACGAGCAAGAAATTGTGGCATAGGTGTTTGCTCAATAAGCCGAGATAACAACAGAGAGCGATAACTATAAAACTGCAGAGTCATATCTGTATTGCCATGCACTTCCCCAAACAATTGAGACAGGCTATAGCGAAGGTGGGATCCTTGTTTTCCAAAATTAGGTAGGTGAATTGTAGGAATGTTTAAGTACGGATTGCAAAGTATGGGGTTGGGCGCATTAAATATTTTTAGGCTGTTCGCTACCAGTCGATATGAATTCAACGCACCTGCGCATATCACAAGCTTAGAAGCTACTACCTGGTTTGTAGTCGAGGCTGAAAGCTCTAAGTACTTTACTTCAACCAGATCATCAATTTCTTTAAACGATGTAACTAGAGCACCTTGAATGCGAGTGAAATTAGGGTGTTGGGTTAAGGTTTTTAAAAGAGAATCACCACGAAAAATTGAACCTCCGAAATTACTGTAAAAATCCATATCAAAATAAGGGTTGGGCTCTCTTTCATCTAAAGGTTCAGTCAGCATAGCCATGCTTGATTGCTCCAGTCTAAAAGTATTTTGTCGTTGTTTTAAAATAGATTGTCCATTGTGGTCTAGAAGTGCTGGTTTTTGTTTGTTTTCTATTTTGCAAAACTGTGAATGCGTTGGTCCGGAAATACCAATTATTTTGGCCACAGCTTCATAATGCGGCTGAAGGTTTCCAATTGAGGCTTTTTTAAGATCAGAATCACTATAGGTAAAGCAAGCTGCTCCCCAAGCCGCACTCAAGCCGCCTGCAGCTAGTGTTTGAAAAGGGGAAAAAGTATCGGATTCAAGTTTTAAATACTTGTTTACATTGGTGATTAAATGTTCCCGAGCTTTAGTAATTTGTGCGCTTCCTGTTTCAGCATTAAGCGAGGCATCATCAGACGGATAAAAAAAAACTGAATCAGGTGTGAGATGTTCGGAAAAATGTTTAAGGGGGACAGTTTGGTCACTCTGGTATCCCACATCAATAAGGCAAACATTGTGGCCTTTCTCAATGAAAGATTTCGCGCTGATTACTGCAGATGAGCCAGATCCTACTATACAAATATCAAACATTAGCGCTTTAAAATTTTATGACAAATATAAAATGGAACAGAAAGTACACAAATGCTAGCTATAAATAGCGCAACAAGCCATCCGCTAACAATTGGTTTGTGTTGTCTGGGTTCTGTCAATTCTTGCGTGATAAGCTGAGGTAGCAAAACTGTTCTGAATGTATAACTGACTGTGTGCTAAAGATAGCAGGTTTTTAAGAGCTTTAAAATAACTGAGTAATAATCAACTTTGTCCGATCACACTTCAAAATGAAAATATTTCCCTAACAGTATACCCAAGGCTTTTGACTTTTCTCCTTTTGGGAAAAAATCATTTATTCCGGCTGCTAAAGATGCGGTCATTGAAGCATTATCGGTATTGCCTGATATAGAAATGATAAGGGGTTGATTGATGTTTTGGGCCCGAATTTTTTCTGTAGTTTCTAATCCGCTCATGTTTTCCACACCCAGCTCTTGATCCATAAAAATTAAGTCGTATTCACTAATATTTTCTTTTAAGGCTATCTCACCGCTTGCTATTTCAACTATATTTCCATCAGATATTCCAGTAATGCTATCTTTTATAGTTTTTTTTAATCCTCTTCGTATTACGCGGTTGTCATCAACAATTAGTATCTTCATGCTACGTGGAGCAATTCTTTTTCTTACAATGACAGTTGTGGTGGCAGTAATAGCAGTTTCATCAAGCAAAGCTGGTGCCCTAAACCAAAAGCAAGAACCACGATTTATACCAAGTGATATAGCATGTATTTCTCCACCAATCTCTTCAACTAGTGTTTTACAAGCAGCCAAACCAGTTCCAGACCCAGTATATGTTGTTGCTTGGCTGCCACGAAACCCTTGAGTAAATAATTTTTTAAAATCATCTAGAGATATTCCTACGCCACTATCGGTGATAATAAATAGCGCGTAAGAGGATTTAATACTTGTTGTGTCATCAATGGTTGTTCGAAGTATTACTTTGCGTTGCTCAGGTTGCTTAGATGTATAGTGTACTGCGTTGTGTAACAAATTAAAAAGAACTCGCCTGATTGCCAGGTAAACGTTCTCATCTGTTACTATAAATTTTTCTAGCTGAGCGCATGGTTGGTAGATAAATTGAACACCATTTTGTTTTGCATGGTACGAGCTTAAATGAAGGGTACTTTCGACAAGAGTCGAAATTTTTTCAGAAGAAAAAGATGATGATTGTTGATTGCCGTGACAAATTTTGGGAATTAAGTGGCTTAAAACTTGAATGCCAGAGGCTTGAATATTCTCTAGTTCTAAGGGATTTTGTTCTGTAAATGAATTTGTTAAAAGTGCTAAGTGGTGCCTAATATCGTGTAAGTAAGATCGTATTGATGAGTCTATATTAGCTCCAGAAGGGAAAGCTGCATTAATTGCACCATGAAGAGCCGCTGTACATTCGCTGCATTCTTGAGCATTTCTGGAATTAATTGCGTGCTTTAGCTCAATCAAAGAAGTTTCAATGGCCTTTTTTGTTTCTGAGATAAATAATTCTTCCAAAGATTGAGTGTCAATTGAGGCACATAAAAATGAAGAATAAATAAAAAAGCTAAGAAGAACTATTTTTAGAGAAATCACGATTATAGTTAATTACACGAAAGAAATACATAATAACACACATTCAAGAAAACTACGATATTTATTTATCTTTTTTCGTTTTTATTGCTAATAAAAATAGCGATACCTCTGCTGTTAACTTTCTTTACAAGCGCAGCAAGTCTTGGGAACAAAAACAAAGTACTGATTGTGCCAAAACATAACCCACCAATTAAGACTCCTGCCAGGGACTGGCGAATTTCTGCTCCTGGACCAGACGCTAGGCTTAGAGGGATACAACCTAGTACCATGGCAGCAGTTGTCATCATAATTGGTCTGAAGCGCTTATTAACGGATTGTTCGAATGCTATGTTCCAATCGCCAGTTTCGCTATGTGCTTTATTAGCAAATTCAACCAGTAAAATACCATGCTTACTAATTAAGCCTATAAGTGTGATTAAACCAATTTGAGAGAAAATATTTAAAGTTTGTCCGCTTAGCCAAACCCATAATAATCCACCAAAGGTTGCAAATGGAACTGTAAGTAAAATTAGCACAGGGTCGAAAAAGCTTTCGAATTGAATGCATAGTATGGCGTATATAAACACCAATGCGGTTAGAAATAGCATAATCATTCGTTCATGATTGTTAGCACTTACTGTGTCACTATCCAGCCATCCAAAAGCTTCCTGGTTTACCAATGTTCCCCTTAGCTTATCACTTACAGCATGTTTTTCTTTTTCCACGTCTGTTCCTGGGTTCGCCGTCATTTTAATAAGCATCATGCGCTTTTGGTTTAAATGTAATATGGGTTCTAAAATTTGTTCTTGAGTAATGGCAGCTATTGTGCCTAAGGAAAACAATTCTCCTTCATCATTAGGAATAAATACTCTGTTCAGGTCTTGATCCAAAGACTCTGTATGTAAATTCACAGGGTATTTTTGATTATCTTTAAAGAAATTCAGATGTTTTTTGCCGCTTAAATAAATTTCAATGCTTCCTAAAATATCATCTCGTTTAAGTTTGAATTTTTGAGCTAAATAGGGATGAATAGTACATTTTTGGGCGGTTGTATTTTGGGTTTTATCAAGGTGCACCCGAGTAAATGCCTTGGTTTTTCTAATTACGCTCATTGCTTGCTCGGCTGATTCGTGCAGGTTTTTAAGTGGTGCTGAGCTTACAATTGCCAGTTGAATGTCTGAAGCTTGACCGTAATTATCCATGCCTGGAATTCCAGTAGAAATGCTCCAGGAATAACAAGTGTAGGGGATGTTAGCATCAACTGTTTTTTGAAGGTTTTTGTGTAATTCTTCACTGTGGGTGCGGCTGCCAGGTGGTGTTAGCGCGCAACAAACTGAACAGCCCCAATTACCAATAAAGCTTATGCGTTCTTTAACATCTTTGAGATCTTTCACTTGGTTATCAAGGTCAAAAGCCATTTGTTCGCGTTCATCCATGCTGTTTCCAGGCATTGATGGCACCCAAAGCCCTATAACGCCTCGGTCTTCTTTAGGACCAATTCCTTTCGGAATTGAATTGATCATGGTAAACGAGCCCACAATACAGCTTATAAAAATGCACCCAAAAACCCAATTGGGCCATGGGTTTATTCGTGTTTTTACTTTTGCATACGCTTCTTCAAGCCAAGCAATGACTATGGGGGTTTTATTAACCTTATGATCTTTAATGGCGATCATGCTCATCCAAGGGGTTAGCGTGATTGCGGTAATTCCCGATATAATAACAGCGGCGGAAAGGCTTACGGCAAACTCAGAAAATAACTGTCCCAAAGCATCTTTTTGAAAAATGATTGGCAGATAGACGCTAGCTAAAGTCAGGGTCATTGCAATGATTGCAAAGGAAATTTCTTTTGTACCTAAAAGTGCTGCTTCAAAAGTGTTCTTCGTTATTGCTTGGCAGCGACTGATATTTTCTAAAACTACTATGGCATCATCAACAACAAGTCCTGTGGCAAGCACGGCGCCCAAGAGAGTAAGAGTGTTAATTGAGTAACCAAACGCCATTAGCACAGCTAATGATCCTACCAATGATAAGGGTATAGTGATTAGTGGCACTAAACTAAGACGTGCAGACCCCAGGAACAAGCCAACTACTATCATTACGCAAATAATAGCTTCAATCAGACTATTACGTACTTGATTAAGGCTGCTTCTAATGAATTCAGCTTGATCGACAATTACTTTTAAAGATGTTCCTTTGGGCAGCGTCTTTTTTAAACCATCAATTTTTTCATGCAATTCATTGGACACTTCTAATGGATTTGCTGTGCTGGTTTCTTTTATTTGAATGGCAACACCAGGTTTGCCATTTACGTGGAAGCGAAAATCACCATTATTTTTCTTTAACGTTACTGCGCTAAAGTCCCCCAACATAACTGCTGGTTTTTTTTGCGAGGGGATCATGATCTTTTTAAAATCTTCCGGTTTGTTCAATGGTTGATCAAGGCGTAAGGGGTAAATATCATAAAGCTTACCTAAGGGCTGATTTTTCAAAGATGTTTCAATTTCTGTAAAAACGGTATTAGCGTTAATGCCAAATTGACGCATTTTTTTGCCATCAAGTGCGATGTCCATTTGGTAGGGTGAACCTAGCACTTCAACTTCAGCAACGCCGTCTATCCCCCTAAAAGAATGGCGTAGTATACAGTTGGTGTAATGCGTTAAGTCTTCTGGAGCGCTATTGCTTGATTCAACCAGAATTAAGAAAAAAGGAAGACTGTTGTCTTTTGACCCGCGCCTTACAATGTTTGGTTGTGGAACTTCCTTTGGCAGGTTCGCTTGGGAAACGGCTTCACGCAGCCCCATTTGCGCCGTATCAATATCTGTCCCTACTTTAAATGTTACATAGACTGCACTACTACCCTGACTTGTTTCAGATTGAATTTTTTCTATCGCTGGAAGGCTCATGACCTTATCTTCAATAGCGTTAGTCACAATTTCTTCCATGTAGGAAGCATCGCCATTATGATAATGGGTATGAACGGTAAATTCAGGAATCTTTACTTGAGGGTATTCGCACAAGGGCAAGTGCTGAAGGCTGAGCCAGCCTACGACCAGTAACATGGCATTCAAAACAATGGCAATTATGGGGTGTTTTAAAAAGAAGTTAACCATTGTATTACAACTCAGGGTACTGAGGTGTAATGCTTTCCCCTTCAAAGTGGTGATGAGGATCTAAGCAAACAGTATCACCTGCTTGAATGCCATTTAATACAACGGCTTTCTTTGCGTCTTTTGTCCCCAAAGTTATCTCGCGTTTTTCAAGTTTTCCTTTATTTGAGACTAAAACTGACGTTTCACCATCTTCAAACTTGATGCTTCCCAACGGGAGTGCAATCACTTGGTTTGACTCATTCAAGTAAATTTCCACATCAACAATTTCGCCAACTAACAGTGTTGAATGCTTAATTGGAATGTGGATAACCATCATATGTGTGGTGGGATTTAGCATTTTAGGCACATGGGGTAGGGAGTATGGCTTACCTTCAACCATAGCGGTTTGATTTTCTTTTAATGATTCCTTGTACGAAACTGGAATTTGCACTTCAACTACTAAATCAGATGGATTGAAAAAGTGACCGATAACATCACCCGTTTTAACATGAGTACCTTCGTGAATAAGCTGAGGGCCAACAATGCCATCAAAAGGGGCAATGAATAGTGCTTTTTTACGGTCTGTTTCTGCTTTTGCAAGGTTTTGCTGAGCAGTTATCCAGGCTTGTTCGCGTTCTTGCAATTGTTGATGAGATGTTGTGTTACTTTTTGCAAGTGCTGCACTTCTATTGTATTGCTGCTTTGCAATGGCTTCTGCGCTACTTGCAAGTTCATGTGCTTTTTCAATTTCTGGATTATCAATTTTAGCAATTGTTTGAGATGTTAAAATTTCATCTCCTGATTGGGTTAGCCAATCTAAAACACCATCAGTTTGCACAACCAAGGGGCTGCTTTGCCGCGCCTGTACAGTTCCATAAAAAACAGATTTTTCCACATATTTTTGTGGCTGCACATAAATTGCTTGAGCTAATTTTCCTTTTTCTTCAGGTGTTTTGTCACACCCAGCTAAAAATAGAAAAACAAAAAGGAACAAAAACCACATGATATAAATCTCTCTAAGTCATATATGGACGCCCTAGTAGAATCAACATAAAAACCGAGTAGTCTGAGATAA
>JBAXJB010000039.1:0-13258 GCA_037138055.1 Alphaproteobacteria bacterium
AGAAGCTGTTTCAACTGCATGTTATATAATTAAATTATATGTAGTCAGCTATAGTAAGTTAACCACACCAAGCCATCAACTGGTGGTATACATGAGTGTTGATTGATTTTTTGCCTAAGCTAACGGTGGCGGGAATGCCTAAAGAATCTTTTGAAAACTCAAGCACTACTTCGCAGGCGCCTATTGGTAATGCTTGAATTTCATCAAGCAATCCCTTAATTGGCTTGTCGCTTGCTACCTTCAAGCTAATGCTGGTGAAGGGCTGCATATCGTTTAGATTATAGATTTTGTTGGCAGTTAAGCGCAGTTGTTCGTTATCTTTTTTAACAGCAACTTCAACAGCTAATAAATTTCCGACTTTTAACAAATCAACAGATTGACTGTAAATCTCACTAAATAACGTAACCTCATAGGTGCCTTCTTGGTCTGATAAACTTAGAAAGGCGTATTTTTGCCCTTTTTTTCCAGTGCGCACCGTTGTAGTGAGTAATACACCGGCCACACGAATATTACCTGCAGAAACAGTTGCGAACATTGAAGATGGTGTTAATTGAAGTTGCTCAATTTGTTGCTTATAAGCATTTAAGGGGTGGTCAGATAGGTAGAACCCTAAGGAATCAAATTCTTTTTGTAGTGATGTTAATCCATCCCATTTTGGAACATCCGGAAGTTTGAAGGTGATTGAGTTATCTGTTGCTCCTCCAAATAAACTGCGTTGAGAGCTTTTGGCAGCATTTGCCTTTTTGGAAGCAATGTAGCTTATGTGTTCAATAGCTTCAAACAGAGCGCGTCGGTTAGGCTCTAAGCAATCAAAAGCGCCAGAACCAATTAAATTTTCTAATAGTCTTTTACTAAGGTGTTTTGAATCAACGCGTTCAATAAAATTAGTCATGGTTGAAAATGGTTCTTGCCCACGTACTTGTGCAAGAGCGTCAATAACTTGGCCTCCAACGTTTTTAAGGGCTCCTAAGCCAAAGCGAACAGCACGACCTTCCGCAGTGAAATTTGCAAAAGAATGATTAACGTCGGGTGGAAGTAATGTTGTGCCTATTCGTAGCATGTCTTGTTTGTAGGCGTTTATTTTATCGGTATTGTGCATATCTGCTGTCATTGATGCAGCAAAGAAAGCAATTGGATAGTTTGCCTTTAGATAAGCGGTTTGATAAGCAAGAAGTGCGTAAGGAGCCGAATGTGATTTGTTAAATCCATACCCTGCGAACTTTGCCATTTGGTCAAATAATTGAGATGCAGTTTGAGGCTTCACTCCTTTTGCAATGGCACCAGTTACAAATTTTTCGCGTTGGTCATCCATTTCGCTTTTAATTTTTTTACCCATAGCACGACGCAGCATATCCGCAGCACCCAGGGTGTACCCACCAATGACTTGAGCAATTTGCATAACCTGTTCTTGATAGACCATTACTCCATAGGTTGGCGCTAAAATTGGTTCAAGTTCAGGCGTTAAAAATGTAACAAGTTCTTGACCATGCTTGCATGCTAAGTACCTTGGTATGTCATCCATTGGGCCTGGTCTGTACAAAGCAACCAAGGCAATTAAATCTTCAAAGCGGTCAGGTCGTAATTTACGTAACACATCTCGCATACCAGCGCTTTCTAGCTGGAACACACCTACAACGTTAACGTTGCATAGTAATTCAAAAGTTTTTGGATCATCTAGAGGAATAGATTGAATCACAAAATTAGGAAGTTGATGTTCAGCAGTTTCACGCACAATTTTGCAGGCATGTTCAATAATGCTAAGGGTTTTAAGGCCTAAGAAGTCGAATTTTACCAACCCTGCTAATTCAACATATTTCATGTTAAATTGCGTTGCTGGCAAGCTTGAGCTTTCATCTTTAAATAACGGAACTAAGGAAGTAAGTGGACGATCACCAATTACAACACCCGCAGCGTGAGTTGAAGCATGACGATACAAACCTTCAAGTTTTTTACCAATTTCAACCATTTTTGCGATTGCATCATCATCGTCGCAAGCCTGATTAATTGCTGGTTCTATTTCTATGGCTTGCTCTAGTGTTACAGGGCTAGCAGGATTGTTAGGTATCAATTTACAAATACGATCAACCACAGGGTAGGGGATTTGCAAAACGCGCCCCACGTCGCGCAATACTGCGCGTGCCTGCAATTTACCAAAGGTAATAATGTGAGCAACTCGGTCACTGCCGTATTTTTGCTGAACATACACTAGAACTTCGTCTCTTCTGTCCTGACAAAAATCCACGTCAAAGTCAGGCATTGAAACACGTTCAGGGTTTAAAAAACGTTCAAAAATTAGCGTGAACCGAATAGGATCCATGTCAGTAATGGTTAGTGACCATGCCACTAGTGAACCTGCTCCAGAACCACGACCAGGCCCCACAGGAATTCCCTGTCCTTTTGCCCATTTTATAAAATCAGCAACGATCAAAAAGTATCCGCAGAATCCCATGTGCTTGATGATACCAATTTCATAGTTTAAGCGTTCTTGGTATTGGTTACGGATTTCTTCATGTTCGTCTTTTGCAAATCTCAAAAAAACTTCTTCTTGCAAGCGCTTTTCTAAACCTTCTTGTGCTTGAAAAACAAGCTCTTCTTCTTCACTTCGCCCATTCTCACTATCAAAATGTGGAAGAATTGGGTTGTGAAGGGTAGGCATGAACCGACAACGTTTTGCAATATTGACTGTGTTTTGAATTGCTTCAGGCAAGTCTTTAAACAGCTCCTGCATTTCTGCCGAACTTTTAAAATAATGGTGAGGTGTGACTCTGCGTCGATCATCTTGCGCAACGTAAGTGCTGCTTGCAATGCATAGCAAAGCATCGTGGGCTTCAAAGTAGCTGAAATCGGGAAAATAAACATTGTTTGTGGCAACAAGCGGCAAGTTGTGCGTGTAAGCTTTTTCAATAAAAATTTCTTCAAGTTCTTGTTCTGCAGCTGTTCCGTGACGTTGAATTTCTACGTAAAGGCAGTCAGGGAAATATGCTTTAAGTTTATTTAAAAAATCATCAGATTCATTGATGTCTTCATTTTCTTCATGACTCACGTTGAGTTGTTTTGCTAATAGCTGACCCCAAACACCGTCTATACCCCCAGTTAAAGCGATTAAGCCTTGTGATCTGCTTTCTAAGTATTCAAAAGGAATATAAGGTTTCTCATGTTCACAAGGGGATCCGAGGTATAAATAGCTAACAATGTCTAATAAATTTGTGTATCCAATTTCAGATGCAACAAGCAAGACTAAAGAGCCAATTGTGTCAGAAAACTGAACGCTAAGTTCACAACCAATGATTGGTTGAATGCCCGAGCTAGCGCATAACATTGCGCTTTCTAATGCACCAAAAAGATTATTGGTGTCTGTAATCGCAATAGCAGGTTGATCAAATTGCTCACAAAGTTGTGGCAATGACTTAACCTTAATGGCCCCTTCTGCTAGAGAATAGGCGCTATGGACACGAAGATGAACAAATCCAACCATGAACAATTAATAAAAAACTGTATCCATAATGTGCCGAAGTCAAGCGCTGTTTTCAAGGGCTGTTAATCAGAACTCAAAAATTTAACGTCTTTCCTTAGCCGATGCTTCAGTCCAGAAACGTTCTAGTTTCTGCAAGGAGCTTCCTAACAGAGCTAAAGTTTCTTTCCCGCCCTTATTATTAAGGCCTTCTGCATGATTATGGAAAATGCGATCAAATTTCTTGTATAAGTCTAACCCTTTTTGGGATAGCTTTACGTGGCTTGAACGACGATCATGAGGTGTTGGAACCTGTATAATGTACTCATTTTGCACCATTTTGCGCAAATTATACGACACATTTGAACCAAGGTAATACCCTCGATTTGTCAATTCACCAATAGTTAACTGATTTGTGCCAATATTACAAAGCACGATGGTTTGGACATTATTGATATCAAATATGGCCAAATGATCCAGCTCTGCTTTTACTACATCTAAAAAAAGGCGATGAAGTCGCTCAAGAGCTTGGACTGAATCAAAGTATTCTTCTTTCATAGATTACATTTACTTATGGACATTAACTAAAATATACAATCAAATAGTTAAAATTAATTTAATATAATGTAAAAAAAACAATAAAATAGCCATATATTTTGCTATCTGTTATTTTGGGGTAATTATGAAAGGCAGACGCTTAAATCTAATGATTTTGCGTGTTTCAAGGCATTTTTCAAGGCATTATGTGGCTTGAAAGCCTTTAGTTTAGCTCTATGTGCTCTTAAAAAAAGTACGATTTTTTTCACCGACATAAAGTTGTCGTGGTCTTCCGATTTTTTGAGCAGGATCAGCCATCATTTCATTCCATTGCGCAATCCAACCAACGGTGCGTGCAACCGAAAAAATAACAGTAAACATAGATGTTGGTATTTCTAATGCTTTAAACATAATGCCCGAATAGAAATCTACGTTGGGATAAAGCTTTTTTTCAATGAAATAGGGATCTTTCAAAGCAATAGACTCAAGTTCAAGAGCTATTTCTAATAGAGGGTCACTAAGTTTAAGTTGATCTAATACATCGTGACATGCTTTGCGAATGATGTGAGCGCGTGGGTCATAATTCTTGTACACTCGGTGACCAAAGCCTGAAAGTCGGAAAGAATCATTTTTACTTTTTGCGCGTTCTATATATTCAGGGATATTTTTTACTGAACCTATTTGCTTAAGCATGGAAAGTACAGCTTCATTTGCACCACCATGAGCTGGCCCCCATAAAGCAGCAATTCCAGAAGCAATACAAGCAAATGGATTGGCTTGGCTAGATCCAGCGAGTCTAACGGTTGATGTTGAAGCATTTTGTTCATGATCTGCATGCAATATGAATATTATGTCCATGGCGCGGGCAATAACAGGATTTATCTGATATGGCTCAGATGGAATGGCGAACATCATATTTAGAAAATTTTGCGAATAGGTTAGCTGGTTTTTTGGATATGGTAGAGGGCAGCCGCGTGCGTAATTGTACGCCATTGCTGCAATAGTTGGCATTTTAGCAATCAGACGATGAGATGCTATCTCTCGTTGTTGTGGATCATAAATATCAAGACTGTCATGATAAAAAGCAGAAAGTGCCCCAACAACGCCAACCATAATTGCCATTGGATGTGCATCACGACGAAATCCTTGAAAAAATGATCGTAATTGTTCATGCACCATAGTGTGGTGATTTATTGATTGTTCAAAAGATTCTTTCTGTGCAATGTCAGGTAATTCACCGTAAAGTAGTAAATGGGCAACCTCTAGAAAATCACACTTTTCGACTAGGTCTTCAATAGGATAGCCACGGTATAATAAAACGCCTTCATCACCATTAATGTATGTAATGCTGGATGTGCAGCTTGCTGTTGAAGTGAATCCGGGGTCATAACAAAACATCCCTGTTTCTTGGTAGAAGTTACGAATATCAAGAACATCTGGCCCACAACTGCCTTTGAGGATGGGAACCTCGATAGTTTTTCCATCAATTGTAATTGTGGCTTTGCGGGTCATATGCTTATGCCTAAAGGATTTATATCATTGCGTTGAGTGTAACAAAGAATAAATTTTCTACAAATTGTATTCTTTACGCCATTGCTGAAACATCAACACGACCCACAGTTTATACTGATAGTTATATTGACCAGTTTGGTGCTTTTCCCAAGTTGATCTAATTGCTTGGTTGCTGATTCCAAATTCTTCTAATGATGACGAAAATAGTAACGAAGAAGCCCAAGCTTTTAAATCACCTCGTAGCCACGTATCAATCGGAACGCCAAAACCCATTTTGGGACGGTTAAACATTTGCTCTGGTATATAGGATTTTAAAATTTCTCTTAGAATCCATTTTCCTTTGCCGTGGTGCAGTTTTAAGTGTTCAGGTAGGCTCCATGCTAATGCAATAAGCCTGTGATCAAGTAAAGGCACTCTAGCTTCTAAACTTACTGCCATGCTGGCGCGATCTACCTTCGTCAGAATATCTCCAGGCAGATAGGTCAACATATCCCAAAATTGAAAGTTTTCGATGCTATCGTTTAGCGATGGATGAGTAGGGAAGCAGTCGTCGGTTCCAGTTTCCCAGTGATGCACCAACATCCGGTAGCAGTCTGTTAAATTTTTAGCCCGAAATAACTTGATGCCGCGATCTATTTTATCAGCAAGAAGCTTTGGGCACCCAGGCAGTTTTTCAAGTATTTTCCAAAACCATAGGGGAATGCACCGTAAATACGGCACAAAGTATCTTATAAATCCAGGTGTGAGGCTTCTAATTTTCCACAGTTTTTTACCCAACGTGTACCGATTATATCCAGCGAAAAGTTCATCGCCTCCATCTCCGGAAAGACTTACGGTCACATGATCTCTAGCCAGCTTTGAAACTAAATACGTTGGAATTTGCGAAACATCCGCAAATGGTTCGTCGTACATGGAAGCTAAATGCGGGATAACCTCTTGTGCTTCTTTTGCTGAAACATAAAATTCATGGTGATCAGTTTGTAAATGCTCAGCAATTTGTTTGGCAAAGGGAGCTTCGTTGTAATTGGGAATATCAAAACCAATTGAAAAAGTTTTAATTCGATCAACTGATTGAGACTGCATTAAACTAACCACTAATGAGCTATCAATGCCACCAGACAAAAATGCGCCTAAAGGTACGTCTGCCTGACAACGTCGCTTCACAGCGTCTTTTAAAAGGGTGTGAGTGGCGTCTATCCACTGTTCGTCTGTTTGATTGGCTGTGTAATTCTTTGCTTGAGTGATTTCTTCTTTCAAATCCCAATATACAGTTGTTGTGTTCTTTCCGTTTGCTAGCAGGTGCACAGCAGTTCCAGGCTTCACTTTTTGTAAATTTTCGAATATGCAGGATGTTTCAGGCACATAACCAAACGCAAAAAATTCTTTAGCTGCGTTTTTGTCTAGTTTACTTTCCCATGCAGGGTGCGGCATTAGGCTTTTGGGTTGTGACCCAAATAACCAAACATTATTCATGTGCCCAAAGTACAAAGGCTTTATGCCAACACGGTCTCGCACCAAAGTAAGCGTTTGCGTTTGTTTATCCCAAACAGCAAATGCAAACATACCAATAAACAATTTAACAGATGCTTCAATTCCCCACATATCGAAGGCCGCCAGCATAATTTCGGTATCGCTATGACCTTTAAAATCAATATTGGAAAGTGAGACTTTAATTTCAGCCCCATTAAAAACTTCTCCATTATAAATCATCACGTAACGTCCCGAATGAGATGTCATTGGTTGATGGCCAGCAGGTGATAAATCAACAATTGATAAGCGTCTGTGAGCTAGGGCAACGCTATGCTCTTGGCTAATCCAAATTCCATGTGAATCGGGTCCGCGTGACTGAATTTTTTCAGCCATCGTCTGTGCAAGTTGTTCATTAACTGAGAATTTTTTAGTAGGATCCCAAAAACCAGTGATACCGCACATATCGCACAACATTAAAAAGCTAGTGCGAATCTAGCAAATATAACGACGACAATAAAGATGGATAATAAATTGGCGTCCCCAACGGGAGTCGAACCCGTGTTCCCGCCTTGAAAGGGCGACGTCCTAGGCCACTAGACGATGGGGACTTGGAATGAACTATAATGTTTAAATGCCTTTTCGTCAAGAAATTTGAGACTTTTTATTTGTTCTTAATGCTTGCAGAAAAGGTGGCAATAAAAACGCTGCTTGGTGAATTTCCGGTGTCCAGTAGTGAAGTTGGTTTTGCACAGTAGTTGCGCGTCTTTTAATTTCATCAAAGCTGTTTGTTTTTGCATTAGTAGCAAACCCAAAAACCATTGGTCCCCCTACATAGGTGGGAATTGTTGCTTGATAAAAATCAACAGCTTCAAAAAATGTTGATAACATGTTTTGCATATTATAAATGCCAGTTGGCTGCATGAAGGGCACACCACTTTGTGTAACTAAAATTCCATCTTTTTCTAAATGATTTTTGCAATTTTGGTAAAATTCTTCTGTAAACAAATGCTCACCAGGACCGGTTGGATCTGTGGAGTCTGTTAATATCACATCAAAACGATCATTTGTTTTCTTAAGAAAAGCAGCCGCATCATCAATGATTAACGTTACGCGTGGGTCATTGAATGCACCTTGTGAATGGTTGGGGAAATATTTTTTACTCATTTCCACTACAATTTCATCAATTTCCACCATAACTACTTTTTCAACGTTGGGGTGGCGTAACACTTCTCGAATAATGCCGCCATCACCGCCGCCAATTACCAACACGCTTTTTGGATTAGAATGAGCCATTAACGGTACATGAGTCATCATTTCATGATAGATAAACTCATCTTTTTCAGTGGTTTGAATATTGCCATCTAGCATCATAACATTTCCAAACCAGTCATTTTTGAAAATTACTAAATGCTGATAGGCAGTTTGTATATCGCAAAGTGTGTGTTCAGTATTGAAGCGCTGTTGCCAACTTGGATGGAGAGTTTCCTCTATCCATTGATGTTTTGAAGCAATTTTTTGCACTTGTGTCATATAATGCTTGCTCCCCGGAGCTGTTCATTAATATAAACATGCTGAGGCTTAAAATAATGTTTTAGTACAGGCAATACACGGTGTGGCTTTGCTTTGCCGCACATAAATACATCAAATGCTGCATAACCACGCTCTGGCCACGAATGCACGCTAATATGGGACTCAGCAAGCACTGCAACACCAGAAATGCCGCCATTAGGTTCAAAATGATGCAAATGAATATGTAATAACGTTGCGTCCGCTTCCTGTATGGCTGTACGTAAAGCTTCTTCTGTAAGGGCTAAATTATCTAGATTTTCAGCTTCCCATAAATCGATAATTAAATGTGTTCCAGCATAGTGAATTCCTTCTTTTTTAATAAAGAAATCCTTTGGTTCAGAATGTTGTTGGTTTGCTGGGGTAAGGGGGAGTATCTCATTTAGTGCTGTGTTATACGATGAAACGATTTGTGGCTTCAATTATCAACCTCTTGTGGAAAAACATTACGCATTTTACCCGCCGAGAAAATTTAACGCAACTTTATCTAAAATTCTATATTTATGCTTTGGGTATGTGTTCTTGGGCTTCTTTAAAAGAACTATGTACAAGCGGCACAACTACTTGTCCTGTGCAAGAAATGACACCCCATTTGCCTCCAACAATGTCACCATGAGCATCCCACGCAAATCCATGAGCAACAGAAAATTTTGTAGAAGGCGGATAGCTTAACCAGCAACCATTGCAGACATTGGCGAATCCTGCATCATTAAACGGACTAGCAAAGTCATACAGTGGTTCAATTACAACCTTTCCTTGTTTGTTGATAAATCCAAATTTGTTGTCCTTTAAAATACGTGACAATCCTTTCTTAAAATAATCAGGTCCGTTATCAAAAAAGAAAGATTCGAATAATTTTTTTCCCGTACGATCAATCCACCACATTCGATTATTTTTCTTAACGACAATCATTGTGGGCAAACAGTACATATTTCCTCTACTTGAAGAGGATACCTCAACAAAAAGAGGAGGATTAAAATCACCGCTGTAAACATATTCATATTGCGGAGGAATCATAACTTTTCCCTCTGCATTTTTTAGACCGTAGTATTCTGTTTGTTCGTCTTGGTAAGCATAAAGTGCTTGTGTTTCATGGTGCTGAATTTCATGAGTACAAGAAATCAAAAAAAGCCCAAGAAGGTGAATTTTGAAAAATTTAAGCTTGGATAATAATTTCACTATAGTTTTGTTCCTATTTCAAAAATTTGATCATCATCTGTTTTGAATGCTATTTCCACTACCCCTTGGGGCTCAAACTGGGCAACAAAATGTTTATATGCTTCAATTCTGTCTTGGCCTCCTGCTGTCGTTAAGAGTAACTGCTGACCATAGCTGGCTATATCTTCCACGATTCGTTCATGCCTATAATATGCCAGAATTTCCATATTAACTTCAGCTTTTCCATAACCTTTATAAAAAAGCTCTTCTTCGCGCGGTTGATTCCAAACATTAGCAACAGCCCCGCCAATAAACATGAGGTCACGTTCCTTAGGAGCCATAATAGGCGCATCCCAATCGACCATATAGATAGCATCATTCCCATCCATTAGTAAGTTGCCACCATGAATATCTGAATGGCAAAGCACGAATTCAGGCGATTCTGTTTGAAGTTTTTGAGCTAGCTGCTCAGCCCTTTCTACCAATTGATGAATTAAAGCAATGCGTTGTTTCATAAATGTCTGTAATTGTACTGCAACCTCATCGCCCCTCGGTTCAGATTCAATGTGCGCATAAAGAGAACGAACTGTTTCTCGCCATTGGGGGGAATAAGACTCTCGCCGAAGCTTGGTGTGAAGCGGAGGTGGTACCTCAATTTCATGAACTTTCTTTAATGTTTTACCGAACGTAACCCATTGATCATCCGTTAGTGAGCGGCTAAACCCGTCTTGTCCCTCTATAAAAGGCGATACACTCAGCGTAAATTCGCCAATACGTTGAGTGGGATGGTTATGGATTGTTTTTAAAATGGGAATAACTTGTTTGATTCCAGCGTCTTGTAAATGATCAATGATGAGCGAACTAACATCAGGGCCATGGCTACGTTTTATCTTAATGAAGTAAGCTGATTTATCGCGTGCCTGAGCTTTATATACTGATGCATGCATATCTGCACCCAGGGGAAGGAATGTAAGTGTTGAAACGTCAATGCCATAATCAGCGATTAGGCAATCAACGATACGTTGCTCAGAAATTGGCTGCTTTTCTAACATACCAAAAATATATCAGGTTCTGTCGCATCTGTTAAAGACATTGTTATGTATTGAGGCTTCCTCGTCTCCAGTGTTAAGCTGGCGATATTTTAAAAATCTGGACTTTTTGTGGAAGCAGCTATTCGTCAGTCATTACGTGATCTTGTGCTACCCGGCACAACGCTTTTAGCGCTTGATTTGCTTGAATATATTCAGGTTGATGAAACCAAAGCATTTTTAGTTTTTAAGCTGCCTGATAGCTTCGCAACGGTTGATAAAGCTTGGGAAAACACAATTCAACAAGCTTGTGAACAGGTTTGCACGTTGCCTGTTATGATTACCTTTAATCGCCATAAAGCGGACCAACCCAAGGTCACATCGGGCATTACTGGAGTGCGCCATGTGATTGCGGTTGCCTCAGGCAAGGGTGGGGTGGGTAAGTCATCAATCTGCCTGAATTTGGCCTTAGCTTTGCAAAATTTTGGGCTAAATGTTGGCGTGCTTGATGCTGATATCTACGGTCCATCTTTGCCTACCATGACTGGTGTGTTTGAAAAACCGGAAGCTACGCAGCAGAAAAAAATTATTCCCCATCACAAGTTTGGCTTAAAGCTTATGTCCATGGGATTCATGGTACCAAAAGATGCCGCAGTTATCTGGCGTGGATTAATGGTGCAAAGCGCTATTGGGCAAATGCTTATGGATGTATTGTGGGACCATGACGGCACTCCGTTAGATGTATTACTTATCGACCTTCCCCCAGGCACAGGTGACGCACAGCTAACCATTGCGCAAAAGTCGAATCTTTTTGGGGCAGTAATTGTTGCAACATCACAAGAGCTAGCGCTTATTGATGCTCGCCGTGCCATTAAAATGTTTGAAAAAGTGAATATTCCTATTTTAGGAATGGTTGAAAATATGAGCCATTTTCAGTGTCCAGGTTGTGGACTTGATTCACATATTTTTCCACAAAATGGTGCAAGCGCTGAAAGTACTAAACAAAATCTGCTATTGCTAGGGCAGCTTCCTATCGATATTGCTTTCCGGGAATCAGCCGATAGTGGAGAACCATTTTTTATAAAATATTCATCTCATCCCGTTGCAAAAATTTTCACCAAAATAGCAACGCAATTGCACGAAAAATTATTAAAAGGAACAGCCCATGGCTAAATATTTAGTGCGGTGCGTGGTGCCGTATAGCATAGTGGAAAACTTTCAAAAAGCTTTGGAAGATGTAGCCGAAAGTATCATGGTTTTTGAAGATGTTGACGCTGCGCCATCAGATGAAACCGATGAAAATGGATTCCCCATTGCCAGTTTATTTCAGGTTGATATGTTATGCGAAGATGTTGATGCCCTAAAATGTAAGGCCCATGCAGAATCTGTTGCTTCCTTGCTTGGCCTTGAAATGACAGCTTCTGTGGAAGAAGTGGAAAATACAAATTGGTTGCTGGCGTGTCATCAGGGGCAACCAGAGGTGCATATTCACCCCTTTGTTATTCATAGTTCCGAAAGCTCAATTGTTGTAAATGCTGGAAAAATTCCTTTAAAAATTAATGCAGCAACGGCCTTTGGAAGCGGGGAGCATCCTACAACCCAAGGGTGTTTAAAGCTATTTGTAAAGCTTGCTAAAAAACATACATTTCATAATGTTCTAGACATGGGCTGTGGTAGTGGTGTGTTAAGTATTGCTGCTAAAAAGCTGCAGCCAACCATAAGCGTAATGGCCGTTGATATTGAAGAAGAAGCGGTCAGGCGAACCCGTCTAAATACAAAGCTAAACAAGTGTGAAAGCAATTATAAAGTTATTTGTTCTGTTGGATTTCAAGCACCTGAAACGCACCAACAATATGACTTATGTTTTGCAAATATTTTAGCAAAGCCTCTTATGCGCTTAGCGTCTGATATGCAACGCTACATGAGAGTTGATGGGTATATTATCGTCTCAGGTTTGCTTGATAAACAAGCACAGATGGTAATGGGTGCTTATATGACTTGCGGCTTTGTGGTTGATTCAAAAATAAGTATATCTGGCTGGCAGAGCATTGTTTTTAGGAAAATTTAAAAAACTTTGATTTTCAGTAACAAAGAATCTTTTGTAAAAGTGCTAAATGCTTGCAAGGAAAACAGTCCTTTACCAATAACAATATTGTCTAACATGTATTGTAAATCTGACGCTATCTAGCAAATTATTGTCCATCGGGAGAGAGGTTCAATTCTCTATATTGGAAAATAAACATCAAAAGTACCATAAAATAACATTAAAATTTAATAAAATAAAAATATTTGTTTTTTTATATCAATCTTGGTTATATGATCTTTCAAATTACTTTTACTAATCGAATAGGGATTTTATGATAAATTTAAATAATATTTTAGTTAAGTGCTCTGCTGCGTTGCTGGCTGCTTGTATACAAACTAGTGGTCTTTTAGCAATGGATTCAGATGATAAAGAGAATAACTCTGGTTCTATGGGTAACTGCTGACTAACGTCAATTAGAATTTCTCCTAACGACAATTAAAAGTTCCATTT
>JBAXJB010000040.1:0-10994 GCA_037138055.1 Alphaproteobacteria bacterium
CTCCTTCTGCTTGAAGTCTACCCCTTTTTATTTAGTTTGTTAACAGTTCCTAATAGTGATTTTTGCCTACCATACGTGCCTGCTTATTTTCTTTTTTAGACGAAATTCACTTTTTTTTTACGTAGACCTACCTTCTTAAAAAAAACAACATGACGACGTGAACTTACTTAATTTAACAGGAGAGTATTATGAACTTGAAAGGAATATTTAAATCAGTCGTTATCGCAGGCGTCTTGTTAAGTCCTTTATGTGCAGGTGAATTGAAGGTAAAGAATAACGCCAAGGTTACTGTGAGCGTTACAGTAAGGGCTAAAGAGAACAAGAGCGCTACTACTCCGTTTATTGTTACGCAAATTGTTCAACCAGATGAAGAAATTACTATAACTTTGGATGAAAAAAAGCTTGAGGGGACTACTTTTTCAGTTCAGGGAACCACTGTTGGCGGCCCTAATGCTGTTCCTTTGACAAGTAACGAATGCGTCCTCTGTGGCTGCAAAGCTAAAGTTGTCTTTAAGTCTAAAAGTGATGGATCGGCGCTTGTTTGCGGTGTGACACAAACAAATGGCTAATTCAACAAAGAGCTTATAAAAATCAAAGGACTTTCTGGAATAAATCTAGAAAGTCCTTCGCTTATTGCGCCCGATTAGTTATTTTTGTCCGTAAAGCACTTAAGTTTTCTGCTAGCGCTATAACCACCGGGTTACTATATACAAAATAATTAAATGTGTGAGGACTTACTTTTCTGCTTAAACCCATAAGCCGCTAAGCATTGCACGCCCAAGCATAAAATAATCGAAGGGCCTGACGGCCAGTCAATATGGTATGACAACAACAACCCTGCATAGCAGCCAAAAATGCCCAGCAGAGAGCTTACTTTAAATATTTGGCGGTAATGGCCACATAAAATTCTGCCGGTAATGGCGGGAAGCATCATTAGGCCAAGGGCTAGCAACGTTCCAATTGCTTGGTAACTGGCAACCAGGTTGCTAACTACCAGGGCGAAAAAACTAAACATTAATACTTTGTGATGATAACCAGCCACTTGAAAGAGTAGGGGGTCAAAGCAATACATTAAAAGTAATTTGCGAAACTTACCCAGGAATAGGGTGGTGAGTACGCAAACGCCGGCTATTAATGAAAGGGTTACTGAATCAATGCCTAACACGCTGCCGAATAATAAATGCATGACATTGGTGTTGGTGCCATGGTGGAATAAAATGAGTACGCCCAGGGCAAGTGATAGGCTGTAAATAACGGTGAAACTGGCTTCTTCGGGGATGATTGACCGGGTACTTAATTGGTTTGAAATAAACGCCACAATTAACCCTGCGGCAATTCCGCCAATGAACAGCGGTACTGGTGCCATTCCAAAGAAAATGGCAGCCAATGCAATGCCGGGTAGTATGCCGTGAGCCAAACTATCGCCGACTAGGCTTAGGCCGCGAAGTAGTAAAAACACGCCCAAGGGCACGGCCGATATGCACAGCAACACACAGCTAAGTAGTGCCTTTTGCATGAATGCATATTCAACAAATGGCGAAATGAAAAGGTTCCACAAGGTGCTAAACATAGTGCTGTCCACCCAAATTTTCATTGCGCCGCAGAGTTGTGCCGCTATTTTTAACATCAAGGATCATTGGCACGAACGTGTTTACAAAATGCCAGTCGTGAATAGCAAGTAGAATGGTTTTGCCCTTTTGATGTAAGTCGCTTAAAACTCCCGCTAGGTCATGAATGGTTTCTTCGTCAATGCCGTTAAAGGGCTCATCAAGCAGCAGTAAATCAGGATTTTGTAATAAAAGTCTTGCGAATAATACCCGTTGAAATTGCCCACCGCTTAAATTTTGAATGGGGCAGTCCAACGAAACAGCAAGCTTTACGGTGTTAAGGGCGTTTTGCAATGCAGCAGCATCGCATGCATCACTTGCATTAACATAGCGACTCATTTTTAAAACATCAGCAATTGAAATAGGAAAAGTTCTATTGAAAGAACCATTTTGTGGCAGGTATGCAAGCGCCTTAAAAGAGTGTTGCATATTACCCTTAAGGGGCGCTAAAAGCCCCGCCACCAATTTCAAAAGTGTAGATTTTCCCGAGCCATTTGACCCGATTACGGCGCAATACTCCCCAGCTGCAATCGAAAAATTGACATTGCTGAGAACGGGGCGATCGGGGTGGTAACCCGCCCCCAGATTTTTAAATATTAAGTGGCTTTGGCTCATGGTTTGTATCATAGCATGAGTCCTCCGCACTTCGACACCATAAAATTAAGTCTCAAAATTAAAATAAAAATGCATGTTTGCGAAATATTAACTTTTTGTTGTCACAATTTCAATTCAGAATAAAACAGAAGAGTAATTTCGAATGAAAACACTTCTCATTGGCCTTTTCTTAGGTGTTCTTGGCACCGTTTGTGCGGCACCATCTTCTCATCTTTCGCTTGATTTAGAGTCAGCGTTATGTCGAATGGGCGATATTTCCACTACGGCAAGACCTTCCGCACATTTGTGGAGGAAATTTGATCAATTCACTAATGATCCTGATTTTTTTGAACGAAGTGTTGTTGCTACAATAGATGGTAAGTTTCCAGAAATTTCTCAGCTTATGTTGTGGATGGATACACATCAATTACTAAAAACTGCTTGCAACTTAAAGCGTCTACATTTTCTGACCCCTACTTTAAAAGAAGCTTATGAAAGTCTTTTTTTTCTACTAGAATTTCAAATTGATAGCTTAAACTCAGAAGACACAAGTCGCTTATGGTCATGTGTTGCTGAATGTGGGTACAGCGTTCCAAAAACATTTTTCAAAAAACTTGATAGGCATACCTGTAAACATAGTGACGATTTTAGTTCCGCTTTGATTGTTTCAACCCTTAAGCATCTATCGGCTTTACCGGAAGGGCACACTTATGAACTTTTTGTTTCAATTTTGCCGCACATAAAAACACTTCCCAGTGATTGCGATTATCACAATCTACTGTTTTTAAAACCCTATTTAACTGAGGTCAGAGGAAAGGCAGTGCCATTAAAGGAATGCATGATCAGTGCGCTTGAAAGCTATCAAAAAACAGCTTCTTATTGCGTTAAAACAAGTGGTGTGCAATCAGAATTGGCGCATTTTTTAAAGCGTTTTGAACCTGGTTTTGCATGCGAGGTGAGATACAATGACTTAGATGTTCACCTTGATATAGCGAATACATCATCCAAAATTGTGGTTGATATGGATGGCCTGCACCATTTCAAAAGAGATTCACTTACTTCTCAATGTTTTAGAAGGCATTTAGATACTATGCGCGATGCAGTTTTATTAGGCAGAGGCTGGAGTGTGTATCGAATAACACCTGACCAATGGGATTCCTTCAAAGAATCGTTTGCTGGAAAAATGACCCAACCTAGAACTCTTGAAACTTTTTATAAAATATATGCGGTTAATTTTTGACAAAGAACAGCCTCTCAGCGCATAAATTATAGGTGGTGTAAAAAACAATTTAGCATCACAAAATTTAAGTCGGAGATATTTTAATGAAACTACTTGGCTGTATTTGCCTAATTGCTGGCACCGCTATTGGCGCTGGCATGATTGCCCTTCCCATTACCCTTGCAAAATCAGGATTGTTTTTGGGATCGCTTCTTATGATAGGAACTTGGGCAATTTGTTATTTTTCAGCGTTACTAAATTTGGAGCTCAATTTGCGGGCAGGGAAGGGGCTACCGCTTGGTGCCTTAAGCTTGCATTACAGCGGAAAAAAAGCATATGTGGCTGGTTCAACAAGCTTGTTGCTGCTGTGCTATTCGCTATTGTGTGCCTATATTTATGGCGGCGCGTCAACTCTTATTAGCTTTGACGGATCGCCTTTATCATTTAATCAGGCTGCTTGCATTTACGCCGGATGCCTTGGTTTGGTAATGCTATGTTCTATTCAAAAAGTTGACCTTTTAAACCGCTTCTTTTTTCTTGGAAAAATTTCTGTAACTGGCATTATTTTATTGGCGGTTTTTTGGTATTTAGATTTTGCTAACTTACCGACCATGCCGCAAGCAAACCTTGCTCTAAAAGACATGAGCCTGGCTATTCCCGTAGTGTTCACGTCTTTCGGGTTTCAGGTAATTTTTCATACCCTAACGAATTATACAAATAATGATCCTATCATGTTAAAAAGGGCCTTTTTCTGGGGAAGCCTGGTGCCGCTGCTTGCGTACATTGCGTGGACCACGGTTGTGTGTAGCCTTATTCATTCACATAATCCTGTTTTGTTTGAGAAAATGGCTTTTTCAAGCGTAGAGGTTGGTGAAATATTGCAGGCCCTTTGTCACATTAGTGGGTCACCAATTATGCACCACTTAACCTGGGCGATTGGGTTTTTTGCAGTTTTAACGTCAACCATTGGCGTGTCATTGGGGTTGATTGATGCCCTAAAAACGAAACATCCCATTTTGAATAATCACTGGGTTGCAGTCGTTGGCGCGCTAGTTCCGGCATTGGGTATTGCTATTCTTGTGCCGAATGCATTTATTAAAGCCCTTAGCTTTGCAGGTATGATTTTAAGCTTTATGGCGTTATTGCTGCCTATGTACCTTTTAAGATGTGCGAACCGCGCCGATGCTCCCCTTAAGTACTGGTACCCCATTTTGAAAAATCCGATCATTCTTACCGCAATCGTAGTGTATGGATTATGGGTGATTGCTAGTGAACTGCAAAACCTTTTTGGTGGCTGAGCTGCATTAATTCAGCTAAAACAAATATGATAGTATCATCTGATACTATCATGTGATGTTACTACATGACTTACTTGTAATTTTATTGCACAATTACTACATATAAAACGAACAACTAACTTTTAAAAATGTCATGAAATTAGTATTAAGTTTATTAGTAACAATGTTTGCGTTTACTACTATAAATGCAGCGGCTTTTGATCAATCCGCTGATCAATCCGCTGATCAATCCGCAGGTAGCACACCTGAATTGGTTGCTGAGAACAAATATGTATGTAGTAAGCCCTTAAAATACACCGATTCCGATGGGGCTATAAAAGAAGATCGAGTTTTCTTCACCTTTGAAAAATTAACATATAGAAACTTGAAATTTTGGGAAGATTACGTATGGCAACAAAAAGAAGGTGCTGCTTTAAAAGATAGTGAAAATCCTGGTCTTAGACTTTCTGAAAAAATTTCTGAAGGGTTGGATCCTCTTATATTTTCTTTAAGGTTATGTCCTACAAATTTTTTCGCTGCGACTTATCAGTACTTGTTTGGTGGGCAGAAGTCTTATGATATTTGGATGTCATATTCCACGCGCAAAGACCCCAGAACCAATAGTATTAATAACGACGATATTGAAATTGTTATGAGTGGATTTGCTAAGCATGGCTGCCCGTTTACTTCTCATGTTGGAATCTCAAAAAATTATCTATTCTTCCTTCCTGAAAGTCTGCCCCATAAAGAAATAGGCATGCAGTTACATGCATCTGCGATGGTTGCTGCACATCAAAATTATGGTTCTGATCTTCAATCACATATGATTACAAGGCCGACGCCATTAATGGCAAACTTAATGGCGAAAAAATTAGAGTCATGGAAGTCTATTTGGAATCCTTGTGATATGGCAGCTGCACAACGAAGGTACTACCTACACCCACCACCACACACGCATAATAACTTTCCACTTGATAACCGTGATTCAACGACCTGGAAATTAGCAATAAGTGAGCACGATATTAGAACTTTTCCAAGGCCATTATGGTTTCCCCATGATGAGTATACAGGTCCTATGAGTGGAGAGCACCAAACATTTGGGAATCCAGGTGGGGTGTTCGGTGGTGCTGCGCTTGTTGCTGTTAGTGCACCTGCGCTTTCTGATATTTGGTATAGGCCAGTGGAGTAGGCAATACGTCTTTAACTCAATTTACTATCCACCAAAGCTTGCAGTTGGTCACGAACAATGCCAAGCTTTTGAGCATCGCGCGACCTAGCTACCAAATTGGTGCCTTTAATATTACCAGCTTCATCAAACGGGTAGCTGCCAATGGTGACCCCTTCTGGGGCATGAATGGCGCTTAGTTCATCTGCTAGGTCATTTTCAAGAACGTAGGCTTTTACAGTGACTGATAATATAGGGGGGGCACTTCGCAGGGTTGGCAAAACAATATCAAACATGCCTTGCATGACTGTTGGAATGCCGGCCATTACAAAGACATTTTCTGTTTGAAAAACCATTTTTTCATGGAGCACCGCGCCTTGGGGGGCTAGGGCCATGCGGCGTCTGGCATCGTTAATATTGCAGCCGTAATAGTCTTCTAATATCTTTAATGCTTCTGGGTTAACAACCAACTGTTTGTTAAACGCTTTGGCAATGCTTGCTTGGGTAATGTCGTCATGGGTGCTACCAATACCGCCGGTTGTAAATACGTAATCATTACGAGTGCTTAAAGCGCGCACGGCCTCAACAATCATGTCCTCAATATCTGGAACAATGCGGCATTCTTGCAAAACGATGCCGCGTTCAACAAGTTTGCAGGCGATATAGTTTAAATTTACATCTTGGGTGCGCCCGGATAATAGTTCATCACCAATTAAGAGTACCGCTGCTGTAATCATTCAAACCACTTGGAAAAATAGCTAATTACCTGTTTATAAACATCTATTTTAAAAGGCACAACCCGGTTTATTGCTTCATGTAAGGGAATCCATTCCCAGGCACAAAATTCTGGGGTGGGTTGTTCTAGGTTTATTTCACTATCTTGGCCTGTGAATTTTATGAGAAACCATTTTTGGCGTTGGCCTTTGAAGCGGCCCTTCCAAATGTTGGTGGCTAAATTTTCGGGTAAGTCGTAATAAAGCCAGTCAGGCATTTCTGCTAGAACCGTTGCGTTTGTGACGCCTGTTTCCTCTCTAAGCTCGCGCAGGGCTGCAATTTTTGCATCTTCCCCTGCGTCAATGCCCCCTTGGGGAAATTGCCAGCTGTTAGGCCAGCCTAAGCGTTCTGCGTCAACACGCTTTGCTACAAAAACGTTGAAATCTTTATTGATAAGCACGACCCCAACACAAGGTCGGTAATCGCTGGCCTGACGCGTCATTTTGACCAATTAGCTAATTGAACATTACCAATATTTGATTTAAGCCAGTCAATGAAGGGGGAAACATGGTGCTTACCAGGCTGTATTAGTAATAATCCACGATTTTTAAATTTAGCTTGATTGACAACAAAATCTGCTTGTTGTGTAACACGGGTAGTATCATCCATGGACCTTACAAAACCATCAGGTGTAAAAACGCCTGTGGGAATATCGGGAGAAGGCAAAATGTTGTTGGTGTTAGCATACACCAACCAAAGTCCGCGAAGGGTCAGCCATTCCTTTATTTTATTTAAAAATTCCTTGGTGTTTATGCCAGAGGCTACGGACCAAATCACCAGGCCCTTTGTCCACGTGTGTTTTTGCTCAATAAGTTTTTGTATTTTTGGCCATTGGTTTTCATTTAAACAGTCAATACTTATGCATAAGCTAAATTCTTTCGCTTCTTCAATAAGTTTGTCCGATAGAATGCAGTGTGAAGGTACGCACAAAATAATATTTTTGGAAAGTTTGCTTAGGAATTCGCGGGAAATATCTTCACGCATGCCGAATTGATCAACAATAATGGTGATGTGCGGTTTTTCATGCTGCATTTTAAAAAGCATTTGGTCAGTTACAATGCTATCAACAACTGCTGATTGGGTGATATTGATACTGTCAGAACTGGCAGCGCACAAGGCATTTAGGCATAAATAAGCCATAAAAAAAATATGGGGCGAGTGACCGGTCTTGAACCGGCGACCTCCAGGACCACAACCTGGCGCTCTAACCAACTGAGCTACACCCGCCATAGATCTTTTATACCGGTGTAGAAAACCGTTGGTCAATGAAAAAATCACTTTTTTAAGGAGTAATAAATTCATCGAGTGATAATTTCGGGGGTGAAATATCGATCCACGTTGAGTTTGTGCTGCAAATTGCCACACCACTTGTTGGTAATTGGCGAATGGAGCGGCCATTTACATCGGCTACCCACTGTACAGCCTGCGATAACCCAGGGTTGTGAGCAATTACAATAATTCCTTTGTATTTACTATCAACGGCACCAATCATATCCCATATGGTTTTTTGTTCGCCTTTATATAAACCATCATCGAATACGATTTCAATATTTGCTGGCAAAAGGGGCTTTATTCCCTCTAAAGTTTGGCGGGTTCGTCGTGCATTTGAACACACTACGTAATCAACACCAGCAAGTTTTCCTTGTAGTTTTAGACGAAGGATATCTAGCTGATGCATGCCTTCCATGGTAATAGCGCGATCTTTATCTGTTTTACCATATTGAGGCATTTGCGCTTCAGCATGACGCATAAAAATTAGTCGACGGATCATAAGTTATCACTTCATTAAGAAAAAGAAAGTAAGCTAACTTATATAATCGTAGGCTAGTTTTTCTTACTTTGGCAATCACGCAACTACAAAAACAGGCAATTGTTTATCAAATTCTTAAAACGCATGGGGTTGGCCCTATGAGCTTTTGGAAGGAATTTAAAAAATCAAAGGATTTACACCTTGTGTTTCAGGCGTTTGAAACACGTTTTCCTCTTGAAAGTATTGATAAAGGTGCTCAGGAAATACAGCAATTTAACAACCAAGGAATTGTTTGCATTGGTTTTTGGCAACCAGAATACCCCAAACAGTTAAAGCGCTTGCACGATGTGCCTCCACTAATTTGGGCAAAGGGAAATATTGAATTATTGCATGACCCTCAGCTGGCTATTGTTGGTGGCCGCAATGCGTCATTTCATGGCATAAAATTCGCTAAAGATATTAGCCACGCATTAAGCAGTGCTGGCTTTACAGTAGTTTCGGGGTTGGCGCGCGGAATTGATAAGTCAGCGCACCAAGGCGCGTTGCACCACCGCACTATTGCTGTGTTGGCAGGTGGTGTTGATAGGTTATACCCCCAGGAAAATGCGCAGTTATACGAAGAATTATTACAGAATCACCTGGTGATTTCTGAAATGCCACCAGAAACGGAACCCACGGCGGAGCTATTCCCAAGGCGGAATCGTATTATTGCCGGGCTTAGTTCTGGTATTTGCATTATTGAGGCGGCGTTTAAATCTGGCTCGCTACTGACGGCAAAATATGGACTTGATATTAACTTGCCAATTTTTGCTTGTCCGGGGCATCCGTATGACCCGCGTACGAAGGGTTCAAATATGCTGATTAAAGAAGGTGCTTTTTTGCTGGAAAATGCCCAAGACGTTCTTGACCAAATTGCACTGTCTAAGCCTATTAACCAGCCTGTTGAGCAAGTTCCCCTAGCTAAAATTCAATGTACTGACAAGCTGTCTCAAGAAATTTTGAACTACGTTAACCATACGCCTGTTAAGGTTGATGAATTGTTGAAAAACCTAAGCCACTATTCCACTGAACAGGTGCTTATTACCTTGAGCGAACTTGAATTGAATAATGCCATTTTCAGGCCAAGTGCTAACTTGATTGTGTTGGCCTGAAGATTAAAATATGAAAATAAAAGTTGATTAATTTAATCAATTTTTAAAGTAATTATATCCTGTAATCATTTCCTAGAGCAAAAAAATCCATAAACAAACTTGACAAGAACTATCAGAAATAATTATTATCTCAAAATTACAGTAATTTATTAACTTTGTGTTTGTAAAATCACATGAGCTACTGAAGTTTTATTTTTGTGGGAAAGTCGTTATGAAAGTATTTTTGATTCTTTGCATTTTTTTTATTAATCTTTATGGAGCTTCCTCAGATGAACCTCTGATCTTGGATGAGCCTCAGATAATGAATATTCAATGTGAGATTTGTGATTTTAAGCGCGTTTTTTTTGTTTTTCCAAGAGAAGAATCTGACATATCAAAAATACAATCTCTTCTTCGTACGCAAGCAGAAAAGGGAGGATCAAGTAAAGTATCCTATCTCCCAGATACTTCAGCAACACTTGCAAGTAAATTTGATGATGCGAACACTAATTTTCACGATGCGTTTGTTGTGTTTTTAGAAAAAGTCCTTGAAACAGATCAGACACAAGAGAAATTAGAGAGACTGACCACTATGTACAATATCTCTGTTGCTCGAACGATTCAAAAAAACACTAGAGAAATTAGAGAAATTTTTGCCATTAATGAATGAAATTCGCTGAAGATAGCGCAATCGCATTGTTGAGGCGGTGTTTAAATCGGGTTCGCTGCTGACGGCAAAATATGGACTTGATATTAACTTGCCAATTTTTGCTTGTCTTGGACACCCGTATGATCCGCGTACGAAGGGTTCAAATATGCTGATTAAAGAAGGTGCTTTTTTGCTGGAAAATGCCCATTTCGAAATAAACTTGAAAGATTGTTAAACATTTTTAACGAATATTAACCAATAGTTAATTTTTTACTAGTATAGTTACTATTGATGGCAACATATATTCAGTCGGAGGTAATTATGGTTAGAAGCTTAATTTTAGCTAGCGCAATGCTTCAAGTTTATGGGGCTTCTTTGAATGAGCCTAATGTAATTGATGTAGATTTCGGTAGTTATTGCTTCAAACGCGTTCTTTTCGTTTTTCCAAGGGGAGAATCTAAGATAGAAAACATAAAAAAGTGTCTTTTAGATCAAGCAAAAGAAGGACCAAGTAAAGCGTCCTTTCCCGAAGATACTCCACAAGAACTAGTTAATCTTTTTGGAATAGTGAACAAAAAATTTAAGGATGGTCATAATAATTTTTTAAACATCCTTAAAACAAGTGAAACACAACATTTATTAGAATTGGAAACAGCTAAACACAATTTCTCTGTCATAAGATCAATTTCAGATGCATACACAATATACCCGCGCTCACGCACTTTGTGCTCAGATTCACATTCTTATTCAGCATTAGAAGAAAAATAGTGGAGGTTGACTAACGTCAATTAGAATTTCTCCTAACGACAATTAAAAGTTCCATTTATTA